>JAICUO010000640.1 GCA_025935815.1 Streptosporangiaceae bacterium | reverse complement strand
TCGCCCACGCCGACCAGCAGCCCGACCCCGTCGTCACCACCGAGCTCTTCCGCACCGAGTCCCTCCGCCAGCCCGTCGGCCACCGCGTCGCCGTACCCCACGCACAGCCGCAAGCCGCACCTCACTGCCGTCGTTAAGTCCGGTCCGGCCACCTGCCAGGAAGCGGTGACCCAGTTGCTGTCCGCGCAGAACGGCGTCGCCACCGCCGAGCAAACCCTGGCCACCGCGGAGGCGGCCCTCAGCAGCGCGCTCAGCCAGGCCAGTGGTTCGGGCTCGGGCGGTTCGGGCGGCGGTAGCGGCTCCGGTTCGGGCTCGGGCGGCGGTAGCGGTTCGGGCTCGGGCCGTTCCGGTTCGGGCGGTTCTGGCTCGGGCGGGGGTAGCCGTTCTGGTTCCGGCGGGGCCAGCGGCTCCGGTTCCGGCGGGGCCAGCGGCTCGGGCGCGGGCGGGAACTCCGGGGCGCCGGCCACCGCCGAGCAAGTGGCGGCCGACCAGGCCAGCCTCGACTCCGCTAACGCGCAGCTGAGCGTGGCCCGCCAGAACCTGGCCGCCGCGACCCTGGTCGCGCCGATCGCGGGCACGGTCGCCCAGGTGAACGTCACCCCCGGGCAGCAGGTCAGCGGCAGCCAGGGCAGCAGCGCCAGTGCCAGCTTCATCATCGAAGGCCCCGGGGGGCAGGAAGCCAGCACCACGGTCAGCAGCACCAACGTGGGCCAGGTCCGGGTCGGCCAGCCGGCGGCCGTCACCCTGGATGGCTCCGCGACCTCGATCAGCGGTGAGGTCGTGGCCATCGGAATGCTCAGCACGTCGTCCACGGGCTCGGCGAGCTACCCGGTCACGATCGGGCTGACCGGGCAGGTGCCCACCCTGTTCGCTGGCTCCAACGCCCAGGTAAGCATTACCCTGGCGCAGGTCAGCAACGCGGTCGCCGTGCCGACGTCGGCCGTGACCAGCCTGGGTGCCTTCGACTTGGTCACCGTTTTGCGAGATGGCAAGCCGACCCGGGTCCGCGTGACGGTGGGAGCCACCGGGCCGACGCTCACCCAGGTCTCCTCCGGCCTTACCGTCGGCGAGGAAGTGGTCCTGGCCGACCTGGGCACGCCGCTGCCGACTAACTCGAACCCCTTCGCCACCCGTGGCCTCACGAGCGGTGGCGGTGGCTTCGGAGGGGCGCGCGGCGGGGGCGGGGCGGCGGGCGGCGGCGCGACCCGCGTCGGCGGCGGCGCAGGCGGCTGACCTTAGGTCACGACGGGCACTTCAGCCTCGCTGGCAACAGGCAAGGTGCCGGGCATGGTGACGGAGATATCGCCGCTGAGCGCTCCGGCCCGCTCACTGGGTCCTTTCTGGATTGTGTGTCATTTCCGGTGCCATGACGCAATGCCGCTTACCTCCGGTGTCCCGTCTTCACCGGCTGCCCGGTGCGCCCCGGTAGCCGCTCCAGGTCACGCCTCCGGGCGGCATGAGCATCGCCGTCGCTGACGATCGGGCCGCGAATCGCGGCCCGATCGTCAGCAACGGCCCCGGCGGGCATCCGGGCGGGCGCCCGTCCCGTGACCACGGCGAAACCGGGGACGCGAAGCGAGGGCTGCGGCCCTGGATGCCGATGAGGCGCATAAGGTCTGCGGCATTGTGCCATGAGGCGGAAAATGACACACGATCGCGACCGGGGTGGACTGGCGGGCTGCTGCCGGGCCGCGGTGCCGGCCACTCGCGGATAATCAACGCCGTGCTGGGAGCTGCGTGACTCATGAGTTCAACGGGTGACGGCGGGATGAGGCAAATGGCTAGCTGAAGATGAGGATGGCCAGGGTGGCCTTGGCGTGGTGCTCGGCGGCCAGCGTGGAGTCCGGGGACAGCGCCAGCGTGCCGAGGATCGAGATCGCCTCGTCCCGGCTCCCGTTGTTGGCCAAGATGAGCGCCTTATTGACCAGGAGCAGCCCCAGCGTCTGCGGGTCGGGACGGCCGGCCAGGCCGCGCTCGATGGCCCGCAGCCGGTCGGCGTCGTCGTCAAGGAGCGCCGCCAGGTCCTTCCACGCGGGGGCGAACCCCGGGAACTTCCCGGTGACCGACTCCAGAAGCGACCGCTGGCTGGGCGGGTCCAGCCACTGGGCCATGGCGTACGCCTTGGCGAAGCCGGGGAACAGCTCCCCCTCGCGCTCGCGGCGCAAGGTGTCGAGGGATGGCTTGCAGGCGAAGAACCCCCGCGGCGCCATCTGGTCGACGCGCGCGTAGAGCTCCTCGGCCATCGCCGGCTCGTCCAGCAGCAAGTAGGTGTAGGCGGCGTCGTAGACCGGGTACGGCCAGGCCGGCGCCAGGGCCTGGGCCTCATCGAGGAGGTCAAGGGCGCGGAAGTAGTCGCCGTTGGCGCCCGCGTCCCGCGCCCGGGCGCGCAGGCGGGCCGCCTCCGGCGGGACGGTCTCACCGCCGATGATCTCCCAGCGAACCGGGCCGCCGGACCCCTTCAGGTCCCGCTCCGTCAGCACGCGCCCGGACGCGTCCCGGAACACGATTCGCTCAGGCATGCCCCCCGCCCTCCACCCGGTCGGGAACTATGCCTTTAGTATCCCCAAAGCCACGACCTGGACATATCCCTGGAATCGGGGCATTGATCCAATGCCGCCTGGCTTCGGGCTTGCGGGCGCAGGTTTCGAACCGGGGCGGCGGGTTAATCACTCATTGAGTGGCAAAGGAAGTGATTGGCATGCGATGTCTGCTAGTCCTGGACATGGACCTGCTGGCCATGGACGAGGAGCATGACCTGGAGCCGATCAACTACCTGGTCGACCGGCGAGAGCAGGAGTCCTGCGAGGTAGTCGTGCTGTCGCTGACCCAGGCGAGCCGGCTCAAGCTGCCCGCCCTGGAGCTTCTCCTGGGCGCGAAGGTCGGGAAGTTCCCGGTCGCGCCCAAGCCGGACCACGACCTCAGTGCTGCCGCCGAGCACCGGATGGAGCTGGCCGTCCGCCACCTGAAGACGATCGGCTGCCAGGCCAGCGGCCTGATCAGCGACGAGGAGCTGGTCAAGGCGGTGCGCTTCGAGACCTCCCATCAAGGCTACGACGAGGTGATGCTGGCGACCGGCCGGCAAGAACGCTCCGGGCTGGCTCGCCTGATGGGCTGGGACCCGGTTCACCGGCTGCGCCGAAAGTGGGGCGAGCGGCTGATCGTGTTCCCGGAAGGCCATCGCCCGGAATGGCCGAGCTAGCCCGGGGGGCGATCCGGCTGACCAGCCGCGGGATCGCGGGCGATGTAGCGCTGCTCGATTTCGCGTATTCCGGGCAGGCCGATGAAGTCGGTGAACTCGCCGAAGGTCGGGAGCTCGCCGAGAACGGCGGCGGGGGTGCCTTCGCGGGCGATCTCGGCCAGGACGCGGCGCATCGCGGCGGTGGCCGCGAGCAGGGTGGCGATCGGGAAGATCACGATGCGGTAGCCCAGCTCGGCGAGCCGGCCCAGGCGCAGCGGCGGGGTCTTGCCGCCCTCGGCCCAGTTGAACAGCAGCGGGATGCCGGGGAAGGCCGCGGCGGCGGCCTCGATCTCCGCCTCCGACGTCAGCGCCTCGATGAACAGGGCATCAGCGCCGGCATCGCGGTAGCGGCGCGCGCGGTCCAGGGCGGCCGGCAGGCCCTCAACGGCGCGGGCGTCGGTGCGGGCGATGATCACGAAGTCGGGGTTGGTCCGGGCGTCGACCGCGGCCGCGATCTTCTGGGCCATTTCCTCGGCGCCGATGACCAGCTTGCCCTCCATGTGACCGCACTTCTTGGGGGCGACCTGGTCCTCAATGTGGATCCCGGCCACCCCGGCCGCCTCGTAGGCGCCGACCGTGCGGATCACGTTCAGCGGGTTGCCGTAGCCGGTGTCGGCGTCGGCGATGACCGGAATGTCTACGCACGCGGCGATCCGGCCCGCGTTGTCGGCCATTTCGGTCATCGTGAGCAAGCCCACGTCGGGGCGCCCGAGCAGCGCGGCGGACGTGCCGAACCCGGTCATGTACACCGCGCTGAAGCCGGCCTCCTCGACCAGGCGGGCGGCCAGCGGGTCGAACGCGCCCGGCGCCACGATCGTCTGGCCTGACCTCAGCAGCTCGCGGAGCCGGGCGGGGCCGCCGGGGCGCCGGGTCAGCCGGCCCGTCACCGGGTCCTCGGCAGTGCCTGTGGCATGGGTGACCGCACGTAAATGAGGTTAGCCGCTGCCCACCGCGCGGGGCAGCCCGCCGCGGACGTGGTCGGGTGGTGGCACTCCCACGCGCAGCCGAGTGAGTACAGCGACGCTGACCGGTCGACGCAGGAAATGTGGATCGCGCCGGACTGCGTCGGGCTGCTGGTCTTCGCGACGGGGACTCCGTGGGCGCACGCCTACCTGGGCCCGCAGGCCCGACGACTGACCGCGCTGGCGTGGCCGGCGCTTAGCCGCGCGCCGCGGGGGCGCTCGCGG
>JAICUO010000310.1 GCA_025935815.1 Streptosporangiaceae bacterium | reverse complement strand
GAGAGCGGCTGATCTTCCGGCCCGCTGACCCGCTCGACGGCGCCACCCCCTCAGGGGCGTTCGCCGCCGCCGACGCGCTGCTGGCGTACGCGTCGCTGACCGGGTCCGCGCGGCACCGGGACGCGGCGCTCGCGACCCTGGGCGTGCTGCCGGCCGTGGCCGGCAAGTACCCGCGGGCCTGCGGGCTTGGCCTGGCGGTAGCCGAGGCGCTGCTCGCCGGGCCGGTCGAGATCGCGATCACCGGCCCCTTCGATGACCCGCGCACCGGTGACCTGCTGCGCGCCGCGCTGCACGCCGCGCCGCCCGGGTCGGTCCTCGCCCTCGGCGACGGCACGCTGGAGTCCGCGCCGCTGCTCGCCGGGCGCGGCCTCACCGGGGGAGCGCCGACTGCTTTTGTCTGTCGCCGTTTTTCCTGCCGGCTGCCGGTGACTACACCAGCCGACCTGCGGGAACAACTAGCTACGGCAGGCGACAACTGATGAACAAGCCGTATGAAAGACCCTGACAATGGATCGCGGACTGGACGAATGCCCGACTTTTGCGGCATCTTTACACGTGTGTACCTGAGCGACGCCAGGCTCCGCCGAGCCGCGACAGCGATCAGGCGGCGCGCGTTGCCGGTCGGCATCGCGGCGACCGCCGCACTCGGCGTGGCGGCCGGCGTGACCGTCTCAGCGGTCGCCAACCCGTCCAGCATTTCCGGGGACGGGACGTCCGCCATCAGCATCTCGGGCGACAGCGCTGACTCCGGGAGCGGTGCCTCCGGGAGCATCCCCGGGAACAGCATCTCCGGCGACTCCATCTCCGGGGACACGGCGACGGAAGTCGCCGCGGTGGCCGCGCTGCCGGACGTCAAGCCGGTGACCGGTAACGCGCCGGTGGTCGGCTACGCGCCCGCGACCACCATGGCGCTGCAGTCCAAGGCCGTGATCCCGGCGGTCACCCCCCAGCGCGCGCCCGTGGTCGCCCCGCTGAAGCAAACGCGGGTGGCGGCCCTGATGGTCGTCGCGTCGTCCACGCTGTCGCCGGCGGTGCTCGCCGCTGTCGCCGGGGTCGCCAACGTGACCGCCGCCGAGCCTGTCGAGGCGGTCCGGGTGAAGGTCAACGGCACGCTCACGGCGCTGCTGGGGGTCAATCCGTCGGGCTTCCGGGGCTTCGCCGCGCAAGCGACCGCCGCCTCCGACAACCTGTGGCGCGGGGTCGCCGGCGGCGGGATCGCCGTCTCCTACACCATGGGCAAGCTGGATCACCTGCCGCTGGGCGGAACGGTCACGCTGAGCGGGACGCGTGACCAGAAGCTGCGCGTGGTGGCGTTCGGCACGCTCGGCATCGGCGGGGTCGACGCCGTCGTCTCCCACAACGTCGCCCGCTCGCTCGGCGCCCCGGTCAACAACGCGATCGTCGTCAGCATCCGCGGCACCGACGTCAGCGCGGCGGCGGCCGCGGTCGCCAAGCTGATCCCCGCCGGCGCCGGCGTCCAGCAGCTGGTCACCGTGGTGAGCGCCGGGCAGGCCGGCGCCGGCATTGCCGGTGCTGGCCCTGCCACCGCCGCCTCCGCCTCGACACCGCAGCTCAACGCGATGCTCGCCGCCGCGATGAGCCGCCAGGGCAAGCCGTACGTGTGGGGCGGCAACGGGCCGAACGTCTTCGACTGCTCCGGCCTCGTCAAGTGGTCCTTCGCCCAGGCCGGCATCGTCATGCCCCGCGTCGCCGCCGACCAGGCCCTGGCCGGCCCGGCGGTCCCCGTCAGCCAGCTCCAGCCGGGTGACCTGCTCTTCTACCACACGGACGCGACCGCGCCCAACTACATCTCGCACGTCGCGATCTACATCGGCAAGGGCTGGATGATCCAGGCGCCCGAGCCCGGCAAGAACGTCGAGGTGGTCCCGGCCGACCTCGGCAGCGAGTTCGCCGGCGCGATCCGCGTCAGCCCCGCCCAGGCCGCCTCCGTGGCCGGGCACGTCGCCTGAGAGTTGTTACCCTTCCCGCTCTTTCCGTGTGCGCGCTTTTGCGGAACACTCATCTTGAATGGCGCGAATACCAATACTTGGGCGGGACGCGGTAGACGCGGTAAGGGTGGGGTGGGTTATCTTGCGTGCCAAGAGCGTTATGGGTGGAAATAGAAAAGGCTGGGGTGCGAGGGGCCGGATTTCCGGCACGTTCCTCCTGATATCAACAGTTGTTTCGGCCACGGTCGCCGTCGGCGCGGCGACTAGCGCGCGAGGGGCTGACGCGATGAACGGCCTGACGCCATTCGCGTCGGCGGCGGGCAAGGTCTACATGTCCGAGGACGCCATCGGCACCAGCGACCCGGCCGGCGGCCCGGTGCTGGTCCGCAAGCGCGACGGGTCAGCCACCGTGCAGGCCGCCTACCTGCTCGCGGCCGGGGTGCCCGATTACACGATCGTGGACGGGGACATCACCCTCAACGGGACGTCCTTGTCGTTCCCGGCCGCGAACAGCGTGGTGAACGACTTGTCACATACCGGCGGCCCGATCAACAGCGTCTGGACTGACGTCACGTCCATCGTCAAGCCGGTGGTGGACGCCGCCCCCGCCGGGAACGTCACGTTCACCGCGGCCGAGCCGAACTCCGGGACCACCCCGGACACCGATGACATCGACGGCGAGATCCTGGCCGTCATCATGCAGGACCCGACGCTGCCGGCGGACAATATAACCAGTTCAGCGACATCACCGTCAACGGAGCCAAGCTCACGTCGTCGGCCGGCGGCAACGATGACTCGGCCTGCAAGCTCCATAACCCCCAGGACTTCGCCAGCTGCGGCAACGGCGAGCTCATCACCGTGGGCGGTGTCGGCGACAGCACGGCGAACCCGCCCGACCCCAGCGCTACCCCCGCCACCTGCACGACTGCTCCGCCGCGATGCGACGATGAGCTGTACAACCTGCTGCCGTTCGTCCGCAACGGCGATACCTCGATCACGGTGAACACCGACAACCCGTCCCAGGACGACAACATCTTCTTCACCGGATTCGAGCTTGACTCCGCGGTCGCGGTGGTCGGCGCGGGCGCCACCCTCAGCCCGGCGAGCGGCAGCAGCCTGCTGGGCACGCCGTACACCTTGACGGCGAAGGTGCAGGACTCCGTCGGCAACCCCGTGGTCCGCCAGGCGGTGACCTTCACGGTGCTGTCCGGGCCCGATGAGGGCCTTGCCCATCAGGCGACCACCGATGCCACGGGCTCGGCCACCTTCACCTACTCCGGAGGGGCGATCACCGGAGCGTCGGTTGGCCAGGACGCGGTGCAGGCGAGCTTCGCCGGCCAGAACGAGAACACGGTGGTGTCGAATACCGCGACGGTTAGCTGGACGACGGCGACGACCCTGGCGACCTCGCTGTCGGGCGGCGGCAAGGCGGGCGCGAAGATCAGCGTGTTCGCCGGGACCCCGGTGAGCGATACCGCGACGCTGTCCGGGACGAACGCGCCGTCGGCGACGGGGACGGTGACCTACACCGTGTACTCGGACGCCAGCTGCACCAAGGTGGCCGCCAGCCCCGGGGCGAAGACGGTCACCGGCGGGGTGGCGCCCTCGTCGATGGCGGTGGCGCTGTCCGCGGTGGGCACCTACTACTGGAAGGCCGCCTACTCCGGCGACACCAGGAACGCCGCCTCCACGAGCGCCTGCGGGCCCGCTGGCGAGGTGGAGACGGTAACCACGCCCCCTCCGGCCACGTCCTTGACCACAACGCTGACCGGCGCCGGGCACTCCGGCGCCAGGCTCACCATCCCGTCCGGCCAGCCAGCGCGGGACGTTGCCACCCTGTCCGGCGTGAACGCCGCGAAGGCGACCGGCGCGATGACGTTCAAGGTCTACTCCGACAGCAAGTGCACCCGGGTCGTCGCGTCCCAGGTAACCACGCTGATCGCCAGGGGCCGGGCGACCTCGGGCGCGCCGGTCCTGGCGGCCGGCACGTACTACTGGACGGCCAGCTACAGCGGGGACGCGGCCAACCGGGCCTCCGCCAGCCCGTGCGGGGCTGAGGTGCTGACCGTCAAGGCGGCCGCCGGGCGGCCCGGTTCGGTCCCGGTCATCGACACCGTGACCGGGACCTCCTCCGCTACCTCGGCGACCGCCAAGGTCCTCACCACCGTCCCCGGCGACCTGGTCGTCGCCTTCGTCGCCGGGACCGGGCCGGCGAACCGCCGCCAGGCGTCCACGGTCAGCGGAGGCGGGCTGACCTGGTTCCTGATCAGCCGGCAGAACGCGCCCGGCAACGACAGCGAGGTGTGGGCAGCCCTGCCGTCCGGCAAGCTCAGCAGCGCCGCCATCACGGCCAAGGCCAGCATCAGCGGCTTCGATGAGATCCTCATGATCGTCGCGTTCAAGGACGCCACCGGCATCGGCCCCGAGTCGTTCGCGAGCGCCGCCTCGGGCGCGCCGAAGGCGACGCTGAAGACCACCGTCGCCAACTCGTGGGTGTTCGGCCTCGGCACCGACTGGCGCCGGTTCGCCGCCCGGACCGCCGGCGCGGGCCAGCTCATCTTCGCCCAGGAGCAAGGCGCCCCCGCCAAGGCGACCGCCTGGATCCAGGCCGCCGCCAACGTCACCCCCAGAGCCGGCACCACGGTGCCCGTCAACGACACCGCGCCCGCCAACGACCCCTACAACCTCCTCCTGGTCGCCATCCAGTAAGCGGTCGGGGTCACCCCCGGGCTGGCGCTAGCCCGGGGGTCCGGCCCCCTTGACCCAGTTCGACTTGCAGTGTAATCATAATTACATGAGTACAGATGAAGAGTCGTCCGCCGACGCTACCCGTACCGGCGGGGCCGGGCAGGTGCGCGGGTGGTTCGCCGGGCGGCTGCCAGATGAGTGGTTCACCGGGCCCGCCGAGGTCACCGTGGACCGCGAGGAGATTACGATCGTCGGGACGCTGGCCGAGCCGGACCCCGACGACAACGCGACCGACGCCGAGCGCGCCTCGGCGGCCGAGGGGCGGATTAAGCGGTTCCGCGAGGACACCCGCAACCGGCGGATCGAGATCGCCCGGGAGGCCGAGCACCGCTTCCGGCGCAAGATCGCCTGGGGCGTCAAGTGCGGCGCCGCCAGCGAGATGTTCACTACCTTGTCGGTCCCGGTGATGACCCGGCTGCGCCAGCCGGAGCGGCGGGTCCTCGACACCCTGGTCGACGCCGGCGTCGCCCGCAGCCGCAGCGACGCCCTGGCCTGGTGCGTAAGGCTGACCGGCGAGCACGCCGACGCGTGGCTGGCCGAGCTGCGCGCCGCCCTCCAGCGGGTTGAGGAGGTGCGCGCCCAGGGGCCGACCGGCTGACGAGCTCTATCCAGCCGCCGGCATCGCGAGCTTCCTGGCCGCCTCCCGCTGGGCGGCCGACAAAGGCGGATCGGTTGCCAGGGCTGCCTGCCGCGCGTGCTCCTCGGCACCGGGAGTCAGGCAGGCGTGATCGCGGCACGCCTGCCTGACTCCGGGCGCCAGCGCTCCAGCCGGGATGCGGTCCCGCGTCCGCGGGGCCTGCCGCGCCGCGCTCGTTCACGTAACTTGGCGCTCAGGTAACCCTCTGGCGAACGGGCGACGATCAAGTCACGCGGCTACCCCCGGTCGGATACCGTGACTAGGGAAGATCAAAGCGGCAGGCGCCGACTTTGCCGGCCCTGCCTTCTCAGGCGCGTCCCTTTTGCATGCGGTGATGGCGCGGAGCGCGGAAAGGGAGTTCATGGATCTGCGCGACCTGGCATACCGGCTGTACGAGCGCAGGCTCGAGGCCTCCCTCGTCGGCACGGCGATCCCCAAGCACGTCGGCGTCATGTGCGACGGGAACCGCCGCTGGGCCCGCATGGCGGGCCTGACCGACGTCAGCACGGGGCACCGCAAGGGCGCGGACAAGATCTTCGAGCTGCTTCAGTGGTGCAAGGAAACCGGGGTCGAGGTCGTCACCCTCTGGCTGCTGTCCACCGACAACCTCACGCGCCCCGGGGAAGAGCTCGCCCCGCTGCTGAAGATCATCGAGAACACCGTGACCGGCCTAGTCGACGAGGGCTGGCGGGTGAACCCGATGGGCGCGCTGGACCTGCTGCCCGATGACATGGCGCGCACCCTCAAGCACGCCGCCGAGGCAACCGCGCAAAATCCCGGCCTGCTCGTCAACGTCGCCGTCTGCTACGGCGGCCGCCGCGAGATCGCCGACGCGGTCCGCTCGCTGCTGCACGAGCACGCCAGCCGGGGCACCACGATCGAGGAGCTGGCCGAGATCCTCGACGTCGAGCACATCGCCGAGCACCTGTACACGGCCGGCCAGCCCGATCCTGACCTCGTCATCCGCACCAGCGGCGAGCAGCGCCTGGGCGGGTTCCTGCTGTGGCAATCGACACACTCTGAGTTCTACTTCTGCGACGCGTACTGGCCCGCGTTCCGCAAGGTCGACTTCCTGCGGGCCTTGAGGTCGTTTGCCGAACGTAACCGCCGCTTTGGCGCGTAGCCTGCGCAAAGTCACGAGGGTTGGGCCTTTAATAACACCTGGATCACGGGTACCTTCATAGGTGGCGGGTGGCTCCATTGCCCCCCGTCGCGGGAGGCCCCCTGACGTACGCAGATGCGTCGCGAGAGGGCCGGTGCGGCCCTCATCAGCGGGGCGGCCCCGGTCCGACCGACACGTTTGCCCCCGGTGGACCCGGGGCTGGCGTGTCCGATCCGCGGCGCTGGCCCCGAGCCATGCGTCCAGGGGAGTTTGCGTGGCCAACTCTGTGCACCGTCACACCTACGTCCTCGACACGAGCGTCCTGCTCTCTGACCCAGCGGCCATCGCGCGATTCGACGAGCATCACGTGGTCCTCCCGGTCGTGGTCATCACCGAGCTGGAAGCCAAGCGTCACCATCCCGAGCTGGGGTACTTCGCCCGCCAGGCGCTGCGGCACCTGGACGACCTGCGGGTCGAGTACGGGCGCCTGGACACCGAGCTGCCCGTAGGGTCGCTCGGCGGGACCCTCCGGGTAGAGCTCAACCACATCGACGCGGCAGTCCTGCCGGCCGGCTTCCGGCTCGGGGACAACGACACCCGCATCCTCTCCGTAGCCCGCAGCCTCGCCAACGAGGGCCACGACGTGGTCCTGGTCAGCAAGGACGTGCCGCTGCGGGTCAAGGCCGCCGCGATCGGCCTGGAGGCGCAGGAGTACCGCGCGGAGCTGCCCGTGGACTCGGGCTGGATGGGCATGGCGGAGCTGTCCGTCAGCAGTGACGACATCGAGGCGCTGTACGAGCACGGAGTACTGGACCTGGAGGCGGCCCGCCACTTCCCTTGCCACACGGGGCTGGTGCTGTGCAGCGCCAGCGGCAGCGGCAGCGCGCTTGGCCGGGTGCGCCCGGACAAGCAGATCCAGCTGGTGCGCGGGGACCGGGAGGCATTTGGCCTGCACGGCCGGTCCGCCGAGCAGCGCGTCGCGCTGGACCTGCTGCTGGATCCCGAGATCGGGATCGTCAGCATGGGCGGCCGGGCCGGCACCGGGAAGTCGGCCCTGGCGCTGTGCGCGGGCCTGGAGGCCGTCATGGAACGCCGCCAGCACCGCAAGGTCATCGTCTTCCGCCCGCTGTACGCGGTCGGCGGCCAGGAGCTCGGTTACCTTCCGGGCTCGGAGGCCGAGAAGATGAACCCGTGGAGCCAGGCGGTCTACGACACGCTCGGCGCGCTCACCACGCAAGAGGTGATCGACGAGCTCATCGCCCGCGACATGCTCGAGGTGCTGCCGCTGACCCACATCCGGGGCCGCAGCCTCCACGACGCCTTTGTCATCGTGGACGAGGCGCAGTCGCTGGAGCGCGGGGTCCTGCTCACGGTGCTGTCCCGCATCGGCGCCGGGTCCCGGGTCGTGCTCACCCATGACGTCGGGCAGCGGGACAACCTGCGCGTCGGCCGGCACGACGGCGTCATCGCGGTCATCGAGAAGCTCAAGGGCCACCCGCTGTTCGCTCACGTGACGCTCACCCGCTCCGAGCGCTCCGCGATCGCCGCCCTGGTAACCGACCTTCTGGAGGACCCGGCGCTGTAAATCGTGGGGGTCGCGACCAGGCCAGGCCCCGCGCAGCCTCGCTACCAGCTAGTAACTGGGGCTTTCTCGGCGATAATCGCCGAGAAAGCCACGGTTACCGAGCAGTAGCCGCCGGCGCGGCGGCCACCAGCCCAGCCTGCCGTAACGCGCGCAGTTCTGGGCGTACGCCGCATCAGGAGGGGGCGGCCCCCTAAACTTTGTGGCGTGACGGCCGAAGCACAACACGATCTTGCACCCGCGCTGCCGGCCGTGTCGGTGGTGATGCCGGTCCGGAACGAGGAGGCTCACCTCGCCGACTCGGTCGCACGGGTCCTCGCCCAGCAGTACGCGGGCGAGTTCGAGCTCGTGCTCGCCGTCGGCCCCTCCAAGGATCGCACCGAGGAGATCGCCTGGCAGCTCGCCTCCGGTGACCCGCGGGTCACCGTGGTGAAGAACCCCTCGGGCAAGATCGCCTCGGCCATGAACGCCGCCATCAAGGCCGCCCGCTACGACGTGATCACGCGCATCGACGGCCACGCGATGCTGCCCGGTGGCTACCTGACCACCGCGGTGCAGACGCTCCTCGCCACCGGCGCCGCCGACGTGGGCGGCATGATGGCCGCGGAGGGCGTCACCCCCTTCCAGAAGGCGGTCGCGTGGTGCATGACGTCCCCGGTCGGAATGGGGTCGGCCGCGAACCACACGGGCGGCCAGGCCGGGCCCGCCGACACGGTCTACCTCGGGGTTTACCGCAGGGACGCGATCGAGCGGGTCGGCGGCTACGACGAGGCAATGATCGTCGCCGAGGACTGGGAGCTGAACTACCGGATCCGGGCGGCCGGCGGGCTGATCTGGTTCACCCCCCAGCTGCAGGTCACCTACCGGCCCCGGGCGACCCTGTACACCCTGGCCCACCAGCATTTCCGGTACGGCCGGTGGCGGCGGGTCGTCGCCCGCCGGTACCCCGACACCGTCAACCGGCGCTACCTCGCCGCGCCGGCCGCCACCGCGGCCAACCTCATCGGCGCGGTTGCCGGGGTAATCGGCGTGGCGGGGATCGCGGCGCAGTCGCCCCCCGCCGTTGAGTACCTGGCCCTGGGATTCGTCATTCCGGCGGTGTACCTGGCCGGGGTCACCGGGGCGGCGGCGCTGCTGGCGCGGGACCTGCCCCTGGGCGTGCGCTGGCGAGTGCCGGCCGTGCTGGCCACCATGCACATGACCTGGGGGCTGGGCTTCCTG
>JAICUO010000354.1 GCA_025935815.1 Streptosporangiaceae bacterium | reverse complement strand
CGTGCAGTTGCGGACGGTGAACATCACGGCGCTGCGGGACGGGATCTTCTATGCCGATCTCGTGTTCTCCAACGGTGCCGAGGTGAGCGCCCGGCCGTCGGATTCGATAGCGCTGGCCTTGCGGACCGGCGCGGCGATCTTCGCGAGCGACGAGATACTCGACGAGGCTGGTGTAGCCATCCCGGACGAGCAGGAGGACGAGGTCGAGAAGTTCAGGGAGTTCCTGGACACGATCTCGCCCGAGGACTTCGGCCGGTCGACCTGAGGCTTTTTACCCGATAATGTCGCGACTCGCCGTGCGTGATCGTTGACGCGCCCGTCCGCGCCGGCTTACGGTGCCAGTGCCGTGGTCAGTCACAGGAGGTGGCCGTGTCGGTTAGTAGTGGTGGGCCTGGGTCCCGTGTTGATTCAGCACAGGCAGGCGCGCTCATTGGCGCCGCCGGGGAAGTCGGCTACCGCGGGCCCACGGCATGTCACGCCGCTGGCATCACCTATCGCCAGCTGGACTACTGGGCGCGCACCACACTGGTCGAGCCGAGCGTCCGCGCGGCGCAGGGCTCGGGGTCGCAGCGGCTGTACAGCTTCCGCGACATCCTCGTCCTCAAGGTCGTCAAGCGGCTGCTCGACACCGGGATCTCGCTGCAGCAGATCCGCGCCGCGGTACAGCACCTGCGCGACCGCGGCACCGATGACCTCGCCCAGGTGACGCTGATGAGCGACGGCGTCAGCGTGTACGAGTGCACCTCGCCGCATGAGGTGGTCGACCTGCTCGCGGGCGGGCAGGGCGTGTTCGGCATCGCGCTGGGGCGCGTCTGGCAGGAGGTGGCCGGCGAGCTCGCCGAACTCCCCGCTGTCCGGGAGGAAGACGGCCGCATCACCGCCGACGCCGACGAGCTGGCCGCCCGGCGGCGCACTCGCAAGACCGGCTGAGAAGGCGCGCGTTCCCTGTACTGAAGCACAAGATTGTTATGCGCTAGTTGTGGCGTGACCACAGGGTCGCGTGAGCAACCGGGAGGGCGCAGGGGGTAAGCTGGCGAGTAGCCAGTCATCCCGCCGGGAGAGTCTCCGCTGGCAGGGCCAACGCGAGCGGAGCGCCGAAGGGGCAACACCTCCCCGGAACCTCTCAGGCACCCAGGACCGGACGGGATAGGCAGCTCTGGAGCCAGCCGGCGACAGACGGGGAGCCGATAGGAGGCTCCTTCGGTGCCGGAATCTTCCGCTGACGTCCCAGTCCTGCCGCAGTTCGCTGCCCGCCACATCGGCCCCTCGGCCGGCGAACAGCGGGCGATGCTCGCCGCGCTCGGCTACCGCTCCCTCGGCGCGCTGGTGGAGGCGGCCTTGCCGCCCGGCAGCACCCCGCCCGCGTCCCTGGCCGCAGGGTCGCTGGAAACACTGCCCGCGCCGCTATCGGAGACCGAGGCCATCACCGAGCTGCGCCGCCTCGCCACGCGCAACACCGTGCGCACCTCGATGATCGGCCTGGGCTTCTACGACACGATCACGCCCGCCGTGATCCGCCGCAACGTCCTGGAAAGCCCGGCCTGGTACACCGCCTACACCCCCTATCAGCCGGAGATCTCCCAGGGCCGCCTGGAGGCGCTGCTCAACTTCCAGACCATGGTGGCCGACCTCACCGGGCTGCCGGTCGCCAACGCCTCCTTGCTGGATGAGGCCAGCGCCGCCGCCGAGGCGATGACCCTGTCCCGGCGGGCCGCGCCGCGGCAGGCCGGGAACGTCTTCCTCGCTGACGCCGACTGCCTGCCGCAGACCCTTGAGGTGCTGCGCACCCGCGCCGAGCCACTCGGAATCGACCTGCGGGTCGCCCCGGTCTCCGCCGCCACCGACTTCACCGGGGCGTTCGGCGTCCTGCTCCAGTACCCCGGCGCCTCCGGCGCGGTCCGCGACCTCACCCCGGTCATCGAGGCCGCCCACGCCGCCCGGGCCACGGTCGCGGTGGCCGCCGACATCCTGGCCCTCACGCTGCTCACCCCGCCGGGGGAGATGGGCGCGGACATCGCGCTCGGGTCGACCCAGCGGTTCGGCGTGCCGATGTTCTACGGCGGCCCGCACGCCGCGTACATGGCCGTCAGCGACGCCCTGAAGCGGCAGATCCCCGGGCGCCTCGTCGGCATCTCCGTCGACGCCGATGGCAACCACGCCTACCGCCTCGCCCTGCAGGCCCGCGAGCAGCACATCCGCCGCGAGAAGGCCACCAGCAACATCTGCACCGCCCAGGTCCTGCTCGCGGTGACCGCCGCCATGTACGCCGCCTACCATGGCCCCGAGGGCCTGGCCGCCATCGCCCGTCGCGTCCACCACAGCGCCGCGACCCTCGCCGCGACCCTTCGCTCCCATGGGTACCGGACGACCGCCAGTGACTTCTTCGACACCATCGAGGTCGACTTCGGCGGGGCCGGCGAGGCTGCGGCCGCCTGGCGGCGCGCCCGCGACGCGGGCTACAACCTGCATGACGCGGGCGGCGGCGTGCTCCAGGTCTCCTGCGACGAGACCACCACCGCGGCCCATTTGCGCGACGTGGCCGCCGCTCTCACCGGCGGCTGCGCGGCCGGCGCGGAGATGTCCCGGCCCGGGGATGACGTGCCCCCCGCGCTGCTGGTGTCGCCGCCGTTGCGGCGCACGTCCAAGTACCTCACCCACCCGGTGTTCAACTCGTATCACAGCGAGACCGCGATGCTCCGCTACCTGCGGCGGCTATCGGACATGGACATGGCGCTGGACCGCTCCATGATCCCGCTGGGGTCGTGCACCATGAAGCTGAACGCCACCACCGAGATGGAGCCCGTCACCTGGCCGGAGTTCGCCCGCATGCACCCGTTCGCGCCCGCGCCGGACGCCGAGGGCTACGCCGAGCTGATCGGCTCGCTGGAGCGGTGGCTGTGCGCGATCACCGAGTACGACGCGGTGAGCTTGCAGCCGAACGCCGGCTCGCAGGGCGAGCTGGCCGGGCTGCTGGCGATCCGCGGCTACCACACGGCGCGCGGCGAGGCGGGCCGGGACGTCTGCCTCATCCCCGAGTCCGCCCACGGCACCAACGCGGCCAGCGCGGTGCTGGCGGGCCTGCGGGTCGTGGTCGTCAAGTGCGGCCCGGACGGGGCGATTGACCTGGCTGACCTGCGGGCCAAGCTGGCCGCGGGCGACGGCAAGGTCGCCGCGATAATGCTGACCTACCCCTCGACGTACGGCGTCTACGAGACCACGGTGACGGAGGTCTGCGACCTGGTGCACCGGGCCGGAGGCCAGGTGTACATCGACGGGGCCAACATGAACGCGCTGGCCGGCGTGGCCTCGCCGGTGGCCTTCGGCGCTGACGTCTCGCACCTGAACCTGCACAAGACCTTCTGCATCCCGCACGGGGGCGGCGGGCCGGGCGTGGGGCCGGTGGCCGCCCGCGCGCACCTGGCGCCCTACCTGCCGCCGCGGGTGAACGGCGCCGCCGAGCCCGCGGGCGGGCCGGTCACGGCGGCCCGGTTCGGGTCGGCTGGGGTCTTGCCGATCTCGTGGGCCTACATCGCGATGATGGGGGCGGCGGGCTTGCGCCAGGCGACCAGCGTGGCGGTGCTGTCGGCGAACTACATCGCCCGGCGGCTCGGCCCCTACTATTCCTTGCTGCACACCGGGCCGGGGGGCCTGGTCGCGCATGAGTGCATCATCGACCTGCGCAACCTGCCCGGCGGCATCACCAACGAGGACGTCGCCAAGCGGCTGATCGACTACGGGTTCCATGCGCCGACGATGTCCTTCCCGGTCGCCGGGACGTTCATGATCGAGCCGACCGAGAGCGAGAGCCTGGCCGAGATCGACCGGTTCTGCGACGCGATGATCGCCATCCGGGCCGAGATCGACAAGGTCGCCGGCGGGGAGTACGACGCGAGCGACAACCCGCTGAAGACCGCCCCGCACACCGCCGAGATGCTCATCATCGGGGAGTGGAAGCATCCCTACCCGCCCGCCGACGGCGGTTACCCCGCCGGCGGGCGCGGCCGGACGCAGTACACGGCCAAGTACTGGCCGCCGGTGCGGCGCATCGACTCCGCCTACGGCGACCGCCACCTGGTGTGCGCCTGCCCGGCCCCGGAGGCCTATTCTTCCGGGGGGTAACCACCTCGCGGCTGCTAGCGGCCGCGAGGTGGCAGCGGCGGCGTGTAGACCGCCAGCGGCATGTAGCCGGGCAGGTAGCCGAGCAGGTTCAAGTTGATGATGGCGACGTGGCCGCCGCCGCGGTTCAGCCGGGTGAAGGCGTCGCGCCAGTCGAGCCGCTCGTCGGGCTCCGGGTGGTTGCGGATGACCCAGATCCGCCCGTGCTCATCGGGTGGCTCGGCGGCCAGGATGGCGCGCGCATTGCGGAGCGCGCGGCCCACCTCGCCCGGCAGGCGGTTGGCCATGACGACGATGTGCGGGTCATCCCGGTACTCCGGAACCCAGCCGGCGGCGTTGGCGGGGACGGGCGGGTACGCGCTCGCCGGGTCCTTGTAGTAGTACGCGAACCCGTAGCTGGCCCCATAGTCGACGATGATGACATCCCCGGCCCGCCAGTGGTCCTCGACGTAGTGGACCTGGGAGCGCGGGTCGTCGTGGGCGAGCAGGTGGTCGTTGGTGGCCGGGAGGACGGCCCGCGTGTAGTAGTTGATGGCGATGGCGGTGGCGGCGATCGCCAGGACGGGCAGCAGCGTCCACTGGAGCCACCGCAGCCCCCTGCGCAGGGGACGGCCGCCGGTGCCGCCCGCCAGCCAGCCCAGGCCGACTCCGATGGCGTGCGGCACCGACGCCACGGCGATCGCCATGAGCACCGGGAACAGCACCAGCCAGAAGGTGGACGTGCGCTCGTCGCCGAACGGGTAAGACTGGTGGGCGCTGGCCGCCATGACCACGACCAGGGTGACGGGCAGCAGGGCCGCGAGGGCGAACCGGCGCATCAGGGCGAGCGCGGCGACGCCGGCCCCGGCGACGCTCAAGGCGATGGTCAGGCCGGCCAGCGGATCGGACAGCGCCGGGAAGCCGATGAAGGGCGCCAGCACCTGCAGCTTGGCCCAGAAGAAGGAGGCCGCGCCGGTCACGCTGGCCGGGGCGTAATCCGGCGCCCAGGTGTAGTTGAGGGTGGAGTTGACCCGGGGCTTGATGACGAGCACGTAGACGACGCCGTAGATGACGAGCATGCCGGCGGCGGCGGCCGTGGCCTCGGCCAGGCGCCGCCACTGCCGCCGGACGAGCGCGGCCAGGCCAAGGCAGGCCAGCCCGGCGGCCCCGGTGAGGATGATCGTCTCGGCGATCAGCGTGCCCGCGGACGCCGTGACCGCGAGGGTGGCGAGCCGCCAGCGGCTCCACTTGGTCTCGGTGCGCGCGACCAGCAGCCAGACCACGATCGACCCGAACGCCTCCGCGGTGTACTGCTTGAGGTCGTTGCGGATGAGCATCGCCGGGGACAGCAGCGCGGCGGCCGCCGTCGCCAGCCCGGCGGTGAACCGGGTCAGCCCGAGCTCGCGGCCGAGCAGGTACGCGGCCGACACGGCGAGGCCGGCGAAGATCAGCGGGACGAGCCGCTGTCGCTCCAGGCCGCCATGGGGCACCAGGCGCAGCAGCAGGATCCAGCCCAGCGGGGTCGTGGCGGCCAGCCGGGGGACCAGCGACAGCGGCGCCCGCACCGAGTCGATCACCCACGCCTCATCCAGCCAGTACGGGATGGACAGCCAGAATTTCAGGTCGTGCACGAAGACGACCATGACGCCCGCGCCAATGGCGAGGATGCCGTCGACCACGTTGAGGCCGATGCCCGCCGTTGTCCGCGGCCAGGACCGCCGGGCGGGCGGGGTACTGCCCGCGGACGCGCCGTCCACCGCGGTGCTGTCCAGCGCCGGGTTGTCCAGCGCGGTGCTGTCGAGCGCCGGGTTGTCCAGCGCGGTGCTGTCGGGCGCGGTGCTGTCGGGCGCTGTGCTGTCGGGTACCGCGGCGTCAGCGGCCGTGCCGCTCAGGGTAACCTCGTCCGGTTCCGCGTCGTCCAGGCTCTTCCGGCGCGTCCGGTACGTACGCCACACTGCGGGAACCGCCATTAGCGCTCGGTAGCGGCACTACGCTCGCCGCCTGCAGTGTGCTCGGTTGGGGCACTGTGCTCGGTTGGGGCACTGTGCTTGGTTGGGGCACTGTGCTCGGTTAGGGCACTGTGCTCGGTTGGGGCAGTGTGCTCGGTTGGGGCAGTGTGCTCGGCAGCGGTCTTGCGCGGAACGGGCCGCAGCCGCTCGCGGGTCAAGATCCAGACCGCCTCCACCCCGTCCCGCCAGGTCAGCTTCTTGCCTGCCTCGCGGCTGCGGGCCGTGTAGCTGATCGGCACCTCGTAGGGGCGGATGCCGCGGCGCAGCAGCTTGCCGGTGATCTCCGCCTCCATGCCAAACCCGGCGGACTTGACCTTCAGGTCGCGGTAGAGGCTCGCCGGGATCAGCTTGAAGCAAGTCTCCAGGTCGGAGATGTAGCAGTTGAACAACACATTCGCGCAGGTGGTCACGCCCTTGTTGCCCAGGACGTAGAGGTAGGAGTATGCGTTGTGGCTGCCGAACGTCCGGGTGCCGTAGACGACCTCGGCATCGCCGCGCAGCACGGGCTGCAGCAGGGACGGGATCTGCGCGGGGGCGTACTCCAGGTCGGCGTCGCAGATGATCACGTAGTCGCCGCTCGCCCGCTGGGCGGCGGTCCGGATCGCGGCGCCCTTCCCCTGGTTTCGCTCATGCAACGCCAGAGTGACCCGCGGGTCATCAGTGAGCGAAGGGTACAGGTCGCGTGTACCGTCTGTGCTACCGTCATCTACAATAACGAGTTCAAAAGTACAGGGAAAGTTAACAGCAAGGACGTCCTTGACCGCAGCTGATAGGGTAGCGTACTCGTTGTAAACGGGCATAAGGATCGATAGCTTCATAATGCCAATCCTACATGGACGCGCTTCCTGGACGGATAATGGTCAATAAGGAACTCTACACGAGCGCCCCCCAGCGGATCCTGGTTACCGGGGGAGCGGGGTTCATCGGCTCCCATCTGTGCCGCAGGCTCATAGGGCTCGGGCATGAGGTACTCGCGGTTGACAACTTCAGCTCCAGTTCTCGAAGAAATCTTTACGACTTGCTGGCTGAGCCGAGGTTCGAGTTCATCAGGCACGACATTACATTCCCGCTATACGTCGAGGTGGACCGGATCTACCACCTCGCTTGCCCAGCGTCGCCGGTGCACTACCAGCGGGACCCCGTGCAGACCACGAAGACCTGCGTGGTCGGGTCGCTCAACATGCTTGGCCTGGCCAAACGGCTGGGGGTGCCGGTCTTGCTGTCGTCGACGTCTGAAGTCTACGGCGACCCGGCAGTGCATCCTCAGCCAGAGTCGTACTGGGGCAACGTGAACCCGATAGGCCCCCGTTCCTGCTACGACGAGGGCAAGCGCGCGGCCGAGACCCTGTTCTTCGACTATCACCGCCAGCACGGGCTGAAGATCAAGGTCGCCCGGATCTTCAACACCTACGGGCCGCGGATGCACCCCAACGACGGCCGGGTCGTATCCAGCTTCATCGTCGCCGCGCTGTCGGGTACGCCCCTCACGCTGCACGGAGACGGCTCCCAGACCCGCTCGTTCTGCTACGTGGACGACACCGTGGAGGGGCTCATCCGCCTGATGGGCTCGCCCGGCGACGTGACCGGCCCGGTCAACATCGGCAACCCGGACGAGTTCACGGTGCTTGAGCTGGCCAAGCAGGTCTTGGCGATGACCGGCAGCGCCAGCGCGGTGGAGTACCACCCGCTGCCCGTCGATGACCCGGCCCGCCGCAAGCCCGATATCACGCTCGCCCGCGAGCTCCTCCAATGGTCGCCCACCGTGGGCTTCCATGACGGCCTGCGCGCCACTGTCGAGTACTTCCGCGGCGAGCTCGGTGAATTGCCGGCTAGCGGCGCATAGCGCCGTGGCATTGCCGCGACGCGATAGCGTCACTCTTTCCGAATAGGGATATATCGTACATTCTAATGAGTCCTAGCTGCAGGGACTCGGCCGGAAAAGATCATGGCGAATTCACCCTATTTGGCGCCGGTTCCCGGCCGCCCGGGAACCGGGGAAGCCGATAACAGCGTCGGCGGCAAGCCGCGCATCCCGGTCATCGCCGGTCATCGCGCGTGACTCGGGGATGCGCTTGGGT
>JAICUO010000395.1 GCA_025935815.1 Streptosporangiaceae bacterium | reverse complement strand
CCTGGCCGGCGCCGCTCCCGATCCCGCGCGCTTCGACGCCGCCGTCGGCAGCGTGATCCGCGCGGCCGCCGCAGGCGGCCGGCCGGTCCGCGCCTTCGGCGAGATGGTCGCGCGGCTGTGGGACGCCAGCTTGGTGGGCGCCGCGATCGAGCTGGAGGCGATGTGGAACGACCTCGGCCGCGCCGAGGCGTTCTCGCTGCTTTGCGGGTACCCTCTGGATTCCGTCGCCGATCCCGCCCTGGCGCACGCCCTGGCGCAGCTCTGCGGCCAGCACGCCAGCGTCGTGGGGTCCGCCTCGCCAGTGCGGGCGCACGCCTTCCCCGCGTCCCCGGGCTCGATCACCAGCGCCCGGCACTTCGTCACGCGGACGCTGCGAGCGTGGCGGGCAGAGGGCCCGCTGGCGGACGCGGCGCTGTCAGTGACCGAGTTGGCCGCCAACGCGGTCCTGCACGCGCGCTCTGATTTCACGGTCACGCTGGTGGCGACCGAGGAGAAGGTGCGGATCGCCGTCCGCGACAGCGCGCCGCTCCCGCCCGGCATGACATCACTGCCCGCCCGCCCGCAGCACGGGCTGCACATGATGGCCGCGATGGCGCTGCGCTGGGGCGTGGAGCCTCTCGGCGCCGCCGGCAAGCTCGTCTGGTGCGAACTTGCCCGGTGAGTCCCCGTGGGTTCCTGTGGGGAACAGGCGCCCGCGTGACAGCACCTGGGGGCAGGCCCGGCTCGGGCCGGCTACCCGCGCGGGGCGGGTTCCACGCGCAGGGCCAGCCGGGGGCACAGTCGCGCGACGGCCGTGACCTCCCTCTCCAGTCCGGCGGGGATGTCACCGCCGGGGATCACCGGGTAGCCCCAGTCGTCGAGCGCGATGAACGCGGGCAGCAACTCGGCGCACAGGCCGCGCCCGTCGCAGGCGATCGGGTCGACGATGAGCCGGGCGCGCCGGGTCATGATGGCGGATCCGTGACCGGGAGAATGCCCGCGCTAGCGGTGGCGCTGCACCTGCCGCGCGAGTGCAGTCCGATCTCGCGGTGAAATACGCGCAGCGCGCTGGCGACCATGAGCGCCGTGCCGTCCGGGTGGCGGCACGCGCCGCGCCCGGTGACGTCCCGCAGCCAGCGCCGCACCCGGGGCAGGTCACAGCGGCCGCCGGCGGCGGCCTGCTCCAGCTCGCGGGCGATCGCGTCGAGGCCGAACACGCACGGGCCGCACTGGCCGGCTGACGAGCGAGCCAGGTAACGGGCCAGGCGGGCGGTCTCGGCCAGGCCGCAGGCGGCCGCTGGCAGGACCGCGACGACGCCGGCGCCGGGGCGGGCGCCCAGCGGTGACAGCCCGGCCGCGGAAAATGGCAGCGGCAGCACCTCCGCCGCCGGGACCCAGGTGCCGAAGTACCCGCCGATCAGCAACGCGGCGGGCTCCGCACTGGCCCCCCCGGCCAGCTGTAGCAGGCCGCTAACCCGCATTCCCGGCTCGGCCTGGTAGACGCCAGGGCGCTGCACCGCGCCGAGCATGGTCACCAGGATCGTGCCCGGCTCCGCGAGGGTGCCCGCTGACCGGAACCAGGACGCTCCGTGCCGCATGATCAGCGCGAGGTGGGCGAGCGTCTCCACGTTCTGCACCAGGGCGGGGCGGTGACCGCGACCCCCCAGACGCGGCGGGCGGCCGGTCGGGACCGCACCGTTGCCCTCGGCCCAGTTCAGTACCGCACTGGCCTCCCCGGCGGTGAAACCCCTGGCTGCCGCCAGAACCCGTACCGGGACCGGGTCGTATCCGGCCCTTCGGCGCTCGCCGACGGCGCGGCGCACTGCCGCGCAGGCGGCAGGATGGGTGACGATCACCGCCTCCGTGGCGCCAGTGAGCTCCGCCGCGGACACGGCGCCGTCAATGACCAGATGCGGAGCCAGCGTGAGCAGCACCTTGTCCTTGGCGCTGCCCGGCTCGCCCTCCACCCCGTTCGCGATGACCACGCGAGCGTGCGGGGCGCTGGCCAGCGCGCGCAGCTTCACCGCAGTCGGGAACGCGGCCCCGCCGCGGCCCGTCAGCCCCGCGCGCTCGACCTCGCCGATGAGGTGCCGCCTGCGCTGCAGGCTCCCGTCGCACGATGGGCGCCCGCCATGCAGCGCAAGGTGCTCGTGAAGGCTGGCGGGCCGGCCGGGGGCCTGACCGGGCAGCAGCCCCGGCGATGGCGCGCCAGCCGAAAGGCGGGGCAGCAGGCACTGGCTGCCGGGGCCGCGGCTCACCGGCGCGCCTCACGCAGCCCGCGCCGGATCCCGGCCGGCCGGCCGGGCGCCCGGCGGCCCCGTACCGCCAGGCCGGTCGCCCCGGCCGCGGCCAGCCGGGTGGCCACGGCGACCGCGGTGACCGCCGCTGACCCCCAGATGACCACGGCGACCCATCCGATGCGCAGGTCTCCCCCGGCAGTCAGCACGTGGCCGAACGCCGCTGGCCAGGCTAGGTAGGCCGCCCAGTGCACGGCCCGCCACGCGCGCAGCCCCAGCCGGTGCCGCAGGAGGCTGGTGAGCAGTACCGCGGCGCCGAGGTCGACGGCGAGCGTGCCGAGGCCGATGGCGCTGGCCCGGTAGGGGGACAGGAACGGGAGCACCGTCGCGGCCCATCCAATCGACACGTACGGGTCGGTGATCGCGGTGATCACGTGCAAGGCGAGCAGGGCGACGGCCAGCAGCGCCAGGCTGCGGTGCAGTTCGGCCGCGACGAACCGCGGCCACCGCGGCGGCGCCCAGCCGAGCCTGGTCACGGTGCCGAGCACCATGACGGCAGTGAACAGCACCAGCAGGACCAGGCCGCTGCCTCGGGAGATGAACCAGAGCCACTGGGTGCTAGCCACCGTCCACCTCCGGCAGCGGGCCGCCGTCGGCGGCTGGCCAGCCGCCGAGCAGGCAAACGGTCCCGTCGTGGCCGACCAGCCGAGCCGGCAGCCTGGTCCCCGCCAGCCACGCCGGCGCGCCCGGCCCCGCGACGATCGCGGCGGTGGCGGCGGCGTTGGCGACCGCGCACCTCGGGGCGGCAACCGATACGGCCCGCCACGGGCCCGCGACCGGGTACCCGGTGCGCGGGTCGATGATGTGGTGCATCCGCTGCCCGCCGCGCCGCCACTGGCGGCAGGTGACCGACGACGTGGCGACCGCCCCCGCGGCCAGCCGGATGACCTGGGTCGCGGGCGCGCCGCCGGGCAGCCCGGTCAAGGACGACAGGGAGGAGTCGCAGATCGCGACCGGCCAGCCGGAGGCCGGAGGCTGCCCGGCGACGGCGATGTCGCCGCCCAGGCTGACCAGGACGCCCCCGCGCCCGCAGGCCGCCCCTACCGCGGCCGCCGCGCGGTCGGCGCCGAGCCCCTTCCCGGTCGCGCCAAGGTCGAGGCAGACGCCGGCCGGCAGCCGCAGCGCGCGGCCCACCAGGTTCACCGACCGCCATCCAGGCACTGGCCCGGGGGCCGGCAGCTGGCCCGGCCCGGGCTTGACGGAGGCGAAGTCACGGTCGTAGCCGAGCGCGGCCAGCGCGGACCCGACCGTTGGGTCGACCATGCCGCTGGTCCACCGGGCGGCGGCCAGCGCGGTGCCGACAGCCTCGGCGAGCCCGCGGCTCACCTTGTGGACGCGGCGCGGCGACCGGTGAATGCGGGAGATCTCCGAGTCAGCGCGGAACCGGCTGGCCTGCTGATCCAGCCGGGCGAGCTCGGCGTCCACCACGGCGAGGGCGACGGCCAGGCCGTCTGGCGGCCACACCGCGACGCGGGCGTCGGTGCCCAGGGCGTCCCGCACGGCCACCGCCACGGCCGCCTCGGTGCCTGCCCGGCTCCACCGCCGAACCCCCGGAGCCGACGGAGACTGCGAAGACTGCGAAGACTGCGAAGACTGCGAAGACTGCAAGCCGGGCATGCCTAGTCTCCCCGGTCCTCGTCCTGCTTGACGTAGACCACCGCCGGACTGGGCGCCCCGCCCGTGGCAGCGGCACACGATTGCGCGGGAACCGTGGCGGTGACGCCGGAGCCTCCGGAGACGGCTACCGGCACGGTTACACACGGTTGTCCCGTGCCGGAGCCTGGCGCCTGGGAATGAACTCCGGCCACCGGGACGGGCGGCTGGGTGGCGGGGTGGGCGCGGGCGAAGTAGCCCGCCGTGGCGGCCGTCGCGGCGACCAGCGCCACGGCCGTCCAGCTCGATAGCCGCCGGACCTGCCGCAGGCCCCGGTCCCGGCTCCGTGCTCGTGCCTCCTGCGGGGCAGGCTCTCCCGGCCCCGGTAGCCGCCGCCCCGACGGCAAGTCCTGAGGATCCATGACGCGCTCCTGACACAGCGATGACCTGATGCCATCAGGATGCGGAGGCACGCGTGTGATGACCGTGAGCAGGGCATGTGAGCCGCTCTCATCTTCCGGCCACGAGAAGGCCGAAAGACCCTGGCCGCCCGGCCTAAGGACCCGATGATTCCCCGCGCGCGGCCGCATAGCCTCCAGGTGTGCGGGTGCTCGTGGTCGAGGACGAGGGCCGGATGGCCCGGCTGGTTAAGCGCGCCCTTGAGGAGGAAGGCCACGCGGTCGACATCGCGCCGAACGGCACGGACGGGGTGTGGCTCGCCACCGAGAACGCGTACGGGGCGATCGTCTTGGACGTCATGCTCCCGGACCTCGACGGGTTCGAGGCCTGCCGCCGGCTCCGGGCCAAGGACGTGTGGGCTCCGGTGATCATGCTCACCGCGCGGGACAGCGTCGGAGACCGGGTGCGCGGCCTTGACGCGGGGGCCGACGACTACCTGGTCAAGCCGTTCAGCCTGCTGGAGCTGGCCGCCCGGCTGCGGGCACTCGCCCGGCGAGGCGACCCGCCGCGGCCGGTCCTGCTGGCCGAGGGCGACCTTAAGCTCGACCCGGCAGCCAGGCGAGCCTGGCGGGCAGGGACGGAACTGCGGCTGTCCCCGAAGGAGTTCGCCCTGCTCGAGCTGTTCCTGCGGCACCCCGGCAACGTGCTCACCCGGTCGGCGATCATCGAGGCCGTATGGGACTTCGCCTACGACGGCGACTCCAACATCGTCGACCAGTACGTGAACTACCTGCGGCGCAAGATCGACGCCCCGTTCGGCCGGCATGACATCGAGACCGTCCGGGGCATGGGGTACCGGCTGCGCCCCGCTGCCGAAGGCCGGTGACATGTCCATCCGACTGCGCCTGGCGCTGGCATTCGCGGCCGCGGCGGCCCTGTTGTTCGCCGTCGGCGCGTGGCTGTTCGCCGCCACGCTGTCAGCCGCCCAGCTTCGCGTCATCGACTCTCAGCTCACGGCCCAGCTCACCCAGGCCGAGCGCTACCTGCCCGGGGCCACCTCGTCCGCGGCGCCTCCCGTCCCCGGCGACTACCTGGTGCAGGTCATCGACGCGGCGGGCAAGGTGCGCGGCAGCCACGACGCCGACACCAGCCCCCTTCTCACGCAGGCCCAGCTAGCCCACGGGCGCCAGTCCCAGATCTGGGTGACAACCACCGCCGACGAGGAAGGCGCGCGCGCGACGGCCGGCCCGCTGCCCAGTCACCCCGGCTGGGTCGCCGTCGCCGCGGTCTCACTGGAGGCCTACAACGCCACGCAGAGCCAGGTGGCACGGGGCCTGGCCATCGGCGGCGGGGCATTCACCGCCATCGCCGGCCTTGGCGCCTACTGGCTGGCCCGCTCCGCGCTCTCCCCCGTCGAACGCCTGCGGCGCCAGGCAGCGGCGATCTCAGGCCGTGACGACGACGGCGCCCTAGAGGTCCCCCGGACGAAGGACGAGGTCGCCGCCCTCGCCGTGACCATGAACGACCTGCTCAGCCGGCTACGGCGCGCACTGGAGCGGGAGCGCGCCTTCGTCGCCGACGCCAGCCACGAGCTGCGCTCCCCCCTCGCCATCTTGCGCGGAGAACTGGAGCTGGCCGGACGCCCCGGACGCGGCACCAGCGAGCTCACTGCCGCCGTGCGAACCGCGGCCGAGGAAGCCGACCGGCTCTCCCGCATCACCGATGACCTCCTGGTGCTGGCGCGGGGCGACGTTGGCCGGCTCGACCTGCGGCCCGCGCAGACGGACCTGCGGACGCTGCTCGGCCGCAGCGCGGCCCTGGCCGGGCCGCTCCTGGCGGCGGCCCACGTCACCTGCCAGGTCGACGTCCCCGCCGGAACCCGGGCCTGCGTCGACCCGGACCGGGCTCGCCAGGCTGTCGACAACCTCCTCGCCAACGCGGCGCGCTTCGCCCCCGCCGGGTCCGTCATCGTGATCGCAGCCCGCAACGACGGCCCCGGCCTGCGCATCGAAGTCCATGACGACGGCCCCGGCTTCCCGGACGCCTTCTTGCCGCACGCGTTCGAGCGATTCCGCCGCCCTGACACCGGGCGCTCCCGCGACGATGGCGGGGCGGGCCTCGGGCTGGCCATCGTCGCGGCCATCTGCGCCGCCCACGGCGGACGGGCCATGGCGGGCAACAAGCCAGGCGGCGGCGCCATCGTCAGCCTATGGTTCCCCGGTCAGATCCCGGAGGCGCCGATGAGGGAGCCGATGCCGTAGGTCACGCCCATGGCCACCGCGCCGCCGAGCACATTCCGCAGCACCGCCGGCAGGCGCGGTGCCCGGCCGAGCGCCGCGCTCGCCGCCCCGGTCCCCGCCAGCGCGACCAGCACCGCGATGATCGTCACGGCGACCCGGGCCGCAGCGGGAACGAGCGTGATCGCCAGCAACGGCAGGACCGCGCCGGCGGTGAAGGACAGGAAGCTCGCGAAGGCGGCGTGGCCGGGGCGGGCGAGCTGGGCCGGGTCGATGCCGAGCTCGGCCTCGGCGTGGGCGGCGAACGCGTCATGGGCGGTGAGCCGCTCGGCGACCTCCCTGGCCAGCTCCGGCGCCAGGCCCTTGGCCTGGTAGAGCCCGGCCAGCTCGGCTATCTCCGCCTGCGGGGCCTCGGCCAGCTCGCGGCGCTCCAGCGCGAGCATCGCCCGCTCGGAATCGCGTTGGCTGGACACCGACACGTACTCCCCGGACGCCATCGCCAGCGCGCCCGCGAACAGCCCGGCTAGCCCCGCGGTCAAGATCGCCGCCCGCGACGCGCTCGCCCCGGCCACCCCCACGACCAGGCCCGCCGTCGAGACGATCCCGTCGTTGGCGCCCAGCACCGCCGCGCGCAGCCAGTTCAGCCGGGTGGCCATGCCGCCGTCGTGCGGCTCGGGGTGCCCGGCCGGCGCAGGATGTGCCTCGGTCATGTCATCCCGGTGAAGTCGTGCGCGGGGACCCTGGACGCCGTCGGCCGCGATGCGGCCACCAGCGGCCGTCCCGGTGCAGGACGCGGTCGAGGCGGATCGCGGCGTAACCGAGGATAGAGCATGCGAAGACGACGAGCAGGTCGAGGCCGGTCAGCGGCTGGGTCTTCAGCAGGTCGCTGAGGAACGG
>JAICUO010000221.1 GCA_025935815.1 Streptosporangiaceae bacterium | reverse complement strand
AGCACCGAGCCGAGGTTGTCGGGGTCGGGCGCGGACGCGATGAGCAGCTGGGTGTAGGGGTGGGCGGGCTGCTGGGTGATGTCCTCGGCCGGGCCGCGCTCGACCACCTGCCCGGCGTACATCACCAGCACCTCGTCGGCGAAGTACCGCGCGGAGGCGATGTCATGGGTGATGTACAGCAGCGCCAGCGACAGGCGCTTGCGCAGGTCGTCGAGCAGGTTCAGCATCTCCAGGCGGATGGAGACGTCCAGCATGGACACCGGCTCATCGGCCAGCAGCACGCTGGGCTGGGCGGCGAGGGCGCGCGCGAAGCTGACCCGCTGGCGCTGGCCGCCGGACAGCTCATGGGGGTACTTCGGCTCGAACTGCGCCGCCGGGGTTAGCCGGACCTGCTCCAGCAGCGCCATGACCTCCCGGTCCAAGTCCACGCTGCGGCCCTGGTGCAGCCGTACCGGGCGCGCCAGGTGGTAGCCGACGTTGTGCACCGGGTTCAGCGAGCTGAACGGGTCCTGGAAGACGTACTGCACCTCGCTCTTGTAGGTGCGGAAGGCGCTGCGGCTCTTGAGGTCGACCGGCTTCCCGCCGAAAATGACCGAGCCGGAGGTGGGCCGCTCCTGGCCGGCGAGCATCCGCGCCACGGTCGACTTGCCGGAGCCGCTCTCCCCCACCAGGGCGACGACGCCGCCCTTATAGAGGCTGAGCGACACGTCCTTGACCGCGTGCAGGGTCTGGCCCCGGCCCAGCCGGAAGTCCTTGGTCAGGCCGATGGCCTCCAGGGCGAGCGGCCCGCGCGCGGCCGCCACCGACTGCACGACCGGAACCGGTTCCCCGGTCACTGTCGCCTCGGCGACCGCGGCCGGCTCGCTGGCTTCCTCGCTCATGACGGAACTCCTTCGGTGGGCACGCGCAGCTTCGCCATCTCCGGGGACACGATCGGGCAGGCCGTCACGTGCTCGATCCCGCGTGCGCCGGCCACCGGCGCCAGCGCCATGTCCACCTCCGCGCACGCGGGGACCGCGTACCCGCAGCGCGGGATGAACGGGCAGCCCGGGGTGGCGTCACGCAGGTCGGGTGGGGAACCGGGGATCCCGGCCAGCTCGCGGCGGGAACCGTGCAGCGACGGGAACGACCGCAGCAGGCCCTGGGTGTACGGGTGCGCGGCGGCGTCTTTGATGTCGGCCGAGGCGCCCAGCTCCATCAGCCGGCCCGCGTACATGACCGCGATGCGGTCGGCCAGCTCCAGCAGCAGCGACATGTCGTGCGTGATGAACAGCACCGAGAAGCCGAGCTGCTCCTTGAGCTCGACGATCTGGGCCAGGATGTCGCGCTGCACCACCACGTCGAGCGCGGTCGTCGGCTCGTCCATGATGACGACCTCGGGATCGGCGGCCAGCGCCATGGCGATCATGACCCGCTGCCGCATGCCGCCCGACAGCTCGTGCGGGTAACTGCGCAGCCGCTCGCGCGGGATGCCGACCAGATCCAGCAGCTTGGCCGCCTTCTCGTGCGCCTCATCCCTCGGCAACCGCAGGTGCGCCTGCATCGCGTCTAGGATCTGGTCGCGGACCCGTAGCACCGGGTTGAGCGCGTTCATGGCGCTCTGGAAAACGATCGCGACATCCCGCCACCGCAGCGCGCGCAGGTCCCGGGGCGGCATGCGCAAGATGTCGATCGGGGTGACGGTGCCGGTCCGCTGGCCGGAGTACAGCACGCTGCCGCCGGTGATCACGGCGGGCGGCCGCAGCAGCCGGCATGCCCCGTAGGCGAGGGTCGACTTGCCGGAGCCGCTCTCCCCGCACAGGCCCACGACCTCGCCCTTGTGCAGCGACAGGTTCACGTGCGAGGCGGCCCGCACGTCACCGGTGGGGGTCCGGTAGGCGACGGACAGGTCCCTGATCTCCAGGACCGGACGGTTGCTGGTCACTAGAACTCACCCCCGGGAGCGTCAAGCAGCGAACTGCGGGAGAACGAGTGGGCGAGGGTGGCCAGCCGCCCCCGGGTCGTCACCTTCGGCATGCCGAGCACCGGAGTCGGGTCGGTGGGCCAGATCCGGCGGCCGGCGATCTTGGTGGAGCTGCGGGCATCGCGCAGCCGGGGGTTGCTCAGCTCATCGATGCCGGTGTTCAGCAGCACCAAGCCGGTGCCGATCAGGGCGACCGCCAGGCCCGGCGGCACGAACCACCACCACGCGCCTAGCTGAAGGGAGTTCGCGCTCTGCGACCAGTACAAGATGGTGCCCAGGGACCAGCTGCTGACGTCGGCGACGCCGATGAAGGCCAGCGCCACCGAGGCGCCGATCGCGTACAGGACGGTGTTGACGAAGCTGGCGGCGATGAGGCTGACGATGTTCGGGATGATCTCGAACAAGATGATCCGCCAGCCCCGCTCGCCGGTCTCCCGGGACGCGGCCACGAAGTCCCGGTTGCGGATGGTCAGCGCCTGCGCCCGGATCACCCGCGCGCCCCAGGCCCAGCCGAGGATGCTGAGCACCAGGATCGACGGGAGCTGGCCCTTCTGCGGGAAGTAGCCCAGCATCACGATCAGCAGCGGCAGCGCTGGGATGACCAGGAACACGTTGCACAGCAGCGACAGGAAGTCATCCCAGACGCCGCCGAGGAACGCGGCGGTCACGCCGACCAGCACCGACAGCGCGGTCGCGAGCACGCCCACGTACAAGCCCAGCTCCAGGGTCAGCCGGATGCCCACCAGGAGCTGGGACAGCACGTCCTGGCCGGTCTGGGTGGTGCCGAGCAGGTGCGCCGCCGAGGGCGGCTTCAGCGTCAGGGGGGTGACGGCGTTGGGGTCGTACGGGATCACCTGGGGGCCGATGATGGCCGCGAGCACGAAGAGGCCCAGCAGGACCACGCCGGCCCTCGCGGTGCCGGGCAACCGCCGCCACAGGCTAGCAAGCGCCTTCATCAGTTCGCCTCCCTTGCCCGCACCCGCGGGTCGAACAGCACGAGGATCAAGTCGATGACCAGGTTGGCGATCAGCACCGCGAACGTGATCACGAGGAAGATCGCCTGCATGAGCGGGTAGTCAGTGCCCTGGACCGCGTTGACGAGCAGCAGGCCGATGCCTGGGTAGGAGAAGACGATCTCCATGACCAGGGCACCGGACACCACGAAGCCGAGGGCCAGGCCGAAGCCCTGCAGCTGCGGCAGCAGCGCGTTGCGGGCCGCGTAGGTGACGATGATCCGGCGGTCCGACAGGCCCTTGGCCTGAGCCGCGATCACGTAGTCCTCGCCGACCGTCGTCACCATCACGTTGCGCATCTGCAGCATCCAGCCGGCCACCGACGTCACCACGATCGTGAAGGCCGGCAAGATCGCGTGGTCCAGGGCGCTGGAGATGAAGCCCCAGTTCCAGCCGGGCGAGTAGTTCTGCCCGTCGAACCCGCCCCCGGGCGGGAACCAGCTCAGCGTGACCGCGAACACCTCGACGACCAGCAGGGCCAGGAAGAAGTACGGGATCGCCTGCACGAACATCAGGCTCGGCAATGACCGGTCCAGCCAGCCGCCCGCCCGCCAGCCGGCCAGGACGCCAAGGGCGGTGCCAATGAAAAAGGCGATGACCGTCGCCACGCCGACCAGCACCAGCGTGTACGGGAGCGCCGCCCCCAGCACGGTGGACACCGGCGTCGGGAACTGGCTGACGCTCACGCCGAAGTTGAAGTGGGCGGTGTCATTGAGGTACGTCACGTACTGGTGCCACAGCGAGCCTTGGTGGCCTACGCCGAGCATCGCCGTGATCGCGTCAAAGGCGGCCGGCGTCAGCTGACCCGGGAACTTGGACATGATCGCCTGGACGGCGTTGCCCGGCACCGCGCGCGGGATGAAGAAGTTGGCGGTTACCGCCACCCACGCGGCCACCAGGTAGAAGGCGAGGCGGCGGAGGAGATACGTCATGCCTTCCACCTACCTTTCTGTCGTCGGGAGGAGGGGGGACTTCGCAGCCACCGCGCCGACGCCGACGGTCACCGCCGCCAGCGCGGGCGCGGCGGCGGGCTTGCGCCGCGGCACCGGCTTGATCTCCCGCCGCCGGGCCGGGCCAGGCGGGCAACCGCAGCTGGAGCGCAGCACCAGCTCGGTCGGCAGCAGCTCCAGCTTCGTCCGCATCGCCGGGTCGGCGATCCGGGCGATCAGCCGGTCGCAGGCCCGCTCGCCGAGCATGCGGATCGGCTGGTGCACCGTCGTCAGCGGCGGGTCGCACAGGCTCGCCGGGAAGATGTCGTCAAAGCCGACGATCGCGATGTCCTGCGGCACCCGGATGCCCGCCGCCGCCAGCGCGTGCAGCGCGCCGATCGCCATCTGGTCGTTGGCGCAGACGAGGGCGTCGGGCAGCGGCCCGCCCGCGGCGAGCAGCCGCTCGGTGCCCGCCTGGCCGCTGGCCACGCTGAACCGGCCGGTGTAGGTGCCGACCACCACCGTGCCGGGGTTCGCTTCCACGACTTCCTGCAGTGCCATCCGCCGCGCGGCCGCGTCGGGCGCGGTCACCGGGCCGTCAATGTGGAACAGCCGCCGCTTGCCATGGTCGACGATGAGGTGCTCGGCCAGCGCGCGGGCACCGGACCCATTGTCGGCCGACACCATGTCCGTGCCCTTTTGCGCGGTGTCGCCGGCGATGACCACCAGCGGCATCCGCCGGGCGTGCTTGGCCAGGGCGTGCGGGGCGAGGATGCCCTCGCCGATCAGCAGGCCGTCCACCTTGCCGGACAGCTCGCGCAGGCGGGCGTCCACCGGGCCGCCCTCGGGCTCGGGGGCGCCGAGCGTCTCGTCCTCGCGCAGGAAGGTGATCAGCAGGGACAGGTTCCGCTCGCGGATGCGCGCCTCGACGCCGCGCATCACCTCGTCGTAGAACATCAAGCTCATCGACTCGATGTCGTACTGGTCCGGCTTCAGCCCGCTGTGCTCGGCGCAGACGAGGCCGATGACGTCCTTGCGGTTGCGCGCCAGGCTCTGCGCGGCGCCGTCGGGCACGTACCCGAGCTCCTCGATCGCCGCGCTCACGCGGACGCGAGTGTCTTCCCGCACGGCCCCGTGGCCGTGCAGCACCCGCGACACCGTCGCGATCGAGACGCCCGCCCGTGATGCGACGTCATAGAGCGTTACCACGCCGTAACCTGCCGAGAATGTAAGCGTTTACAAGGACCAATGTAAGCGCTTACGCTAAACCCTGCCCAGGTTCGCGTCAAGGGAGGATTCATGACCAACGGAACGTCGCCTGCTGCGGGGATCGCCTTCCCCGCAGGCTTCACGTGGGGGGCGGCGACCGCCGCGTACCAGATCGAGGGGGCCGCCAGCGAGGACGGGCGCGGCCCCTCAGTCTGGGACACGTTCAGTCGCACCCCAGGCAAGGTGCGGGGCGGCGATACCGGGGACGTCGCCTGCGATTCCTACCGCCGCTATCCGGAGGACGCCGACCTGATCAAGTCGCTCGGGCTGTCGGCCTACCGGTTCTCGATCGCCTGGCCGCGCATCCTCCCCAGCGGCGGCGGGCAGGTCAACCAGGCCGGCCTGGACTACTACAAGGCGCTGCTGGACGCGCTCGGCGAGCGCGGGATCGATGCGACCGCGACGCTGTACCACTGGGACCTGCCCCAGGCGCTGCAGGACCTGGGCGGGTGGGCATCCCGGGACACCCCGCTGCGGTTCGCCGAGTACGCGGGCGTAGTCGCCGAGGCGCTCGGCGACCGGGTCGCGAAGTGGATCACGCTGAACGAGCCCCTCGTGGTGGCGCACAACGGCCACCGGATCGGCGAGCATGCCCCCGGGCTGACCGACGACGCGGTGGCGGCCGCGGTGACCCATCACCTGCTGCTCGGCCACGGCCTGGCCGCCAGCGCGCTGCGCGCCGTGATCCCGGCCGGCACCCCGGTGGGGATCACGCTGAACCTCACCCCGGTCCGCATCGCCCCCGGCGCCGGCGGCGAGCACGCCGCCCGCCTGGAGCAAGCCCGGCTGGTCACCGACGCCTTCCACAACGGGATCTTCCTGGACCCGGTCCTCTTCGGCCGCTACCCCGAGCACGCGCCGCATTACATCCTGCCGCCGGCCGAGCTGATCCAAGACGGCGACATGACCACCATCGCCGCCCCGCTGGACTTCCTGGGCGTGAACTACTACCAGCCCGCCCACCTGCGGCCCGGCGACCCCGCCCACCTGCTGCGCACCGAGGAGCCGCCGCTGCCGGGTATCAGCGGCGTCGTCGAGTACCGGCCCGATGAGCTGGAGCGGACCTGCATGGACTGGCTCATCGACCCCGAGGGCCTGTACGAGCTGCTGCTGCGGGTCGCCAAGGACGCCCCCGGCCTGCCGCTGTACATCACCGAGAACGGCTGCGCCGCCGAGGACTACCTCAACCCCGACGGCGTCGTCGATGACCGCGAGCGGGTCAAGTTCCTGCACCTGCACCTGGAGGCCGCCGCCCGGGCCGCCCGCGACGGCGCGAACCTGGCCGGGTACTACGTGTGGTCCCTGCTCGACAACTTCGAGTGGGCCTACGGGTACCAGAAGCGCTTCGGCATCGTCTACGTGGACTTCGCCACCCAGCGCCGCATCCCGAAGTCCAGCGCCGCCTTCTACGCCGACGTGGTCCGCGCGAACGCCATCCCCGTCCTCCCCGCCGCCTGGTCCATCTGACCGCGAACGGGGGCCAGGCCCCAACCGCGGCGCGACCAGGCCGCCGACTCCCCGTCCACCGCCCCACCCGCACGCCCCCACCCCTCCGCCACCCCACCCGCACGCCCCCACCCCTCCGCCGACCCGCCCGTCCGACCCACCCGCCCGCACGCCCCGCCCGTCCGCCCCGCTAAAGCTCCTCTTGCTGTTATCGGGGGCAACGGGCGCCCGCGGGGAGTGTGGCGCACGCCACACTCCCCGTGCCGGAAGAGGTTTCTTGGCCTTGCTGTATCTCTCCCAAGCCCGGCGCGCTCGGATAATCGCGCGATCTTTATCGACGATCGGGACGCGTTTCGTGTTCATACCGCGTGGTAGCTTACGAGTCGGCTACGCTAAGCTATGCAATCGATCGCACCGGCGAGCGACCTGTATACGCAGAGTTTCTGAATGGTTACCGTGGGCTATACGTCGACCATTCGAGTTGCGCTGCAGGTCACAGACCATGCAATCGATGCGCGGACACCTCCATACCCGTGACGTAGAACCTGAATGGACAGGTGCGCGGCGATTCGCCCTCCGCGCTCGCGCTGATCGCGCGAGCACCCGCACAGGGGCCATCCCGTGATGACGCTGCGTATCAAGCCGAGGCGGGCCATGCCGCCCGCCACGACACCAGACGAGACCCCGCCCCCGGGGATCCCGCGAGATAAAGGCAGGCCAGACGAGAATGAACAGCCGCACCGTGTCAGCGGAGCTCGGCCTCCGGCTCATTGTTCCCCAGCAGACGATCGTGCCGCTGGTGGCCAGCCTGTACTACGCCAGCGACGACCCCTACGCGATCCGCATCGCCTTCCACGTCGGCCTGGACGAGCCGGTCGAGTGGATCTTCTCCCGCGACCTGCTCGCGGCCGGCGTCGAGGCTCGCGAGGGACTGGGCGACGTCCGCGTATGGCCCTCCGCCGAAGCCGAGGGCGGCGCCCCCGGGCAGGTCCTGAACATCGAGCTGTCCTCCCCCTTCGGCCAGGCCCACTTCGAGGCCCCCGCCCGCGAGGTCGCCGACTTCCTGGCCCGGGCCTATCGCCTCGTCCCGGCGGGCAACGAGACCGACCACGTCGACGTCGACGCCGAGCTAACCGACCTGCTCCGCGAAGCCTGATCGCCAGGCGGACGCCTCGTAGCGCTAAGTCATGGGCGTCCAGGGGGCCACGCCCCGCCTTGTATTAAGGTTGCTTGATATGACAACAACTTCTGGTTCGGTTCCGGTCGTTGACTTTTACTTCGACCCGCTCTGCCCGTTCGCGTGGGTGAGCTCCCGGTGGATTCTGGAAGTGGAAAAGCAACGCGACATCAACCTCAGCTTTCGGGTCATGTCGCTGTCGGTGCTCAACTCCGGGCGCGAGGACTTGCCCGAGCGGTACAAGGAACTCCTGGATCGCGGCTGGGGGCCGGTGCGGATCTGCATCGCCGCCGAGCAGAAGTACGGCAACGCGGCGCTGCGCGACCTGTACACCGCGCTCGGCACCAAGCGGCACACCGAGGGCCGCGACTTCGGCCCCGATCTCTACGTGGAGGCGCTGACCGAGTGCGGGCTGGACCCGGCGCTGGCTGCCGCGGCCGACTCGGCCGACTACGACGAGGCGCTGACGGAGTCGCACCACCGTGGCATGGACCCGGTCGGCGACGAGGTCGGCACCCCGACGATCCACATCGACGGCGTCGCGTTCTTCGGCCCGGTCATCACCCGCATCCCGGCCGGCGAGGAGGCGGTGCGCATGTTCGACGGCGCCCACATGCTCGCCTCGAACCCGTACTTCTTCGAGCTCAAGCGCACCCGCACCGAGTCCCCGCAGGTCCGCTAACCCCCAGCCCAGCGTGCCGGCGTGGCTGAGGGTGCCCAGGGGACTGCGGGATCCGACAAGGGCCAGGTCATGATCGTTGGGGGCTAGTCGCACGTCACATTGACTGCGGTGAGTGCTCCTTCTAGCGTCGGGAGCTAAAACCGCGCGCGCGAAGGAGCACTCATGGCCGTCAACACCGTCAACGGGCTCGACGAGGTCAAGGCACTGGCTGGCAAGGACCTCGGCAAGAGCTCGTGGCTGGAGATCACCCAGGAGAGGGTGAACCTCTTCGCAGACGCGACCGACGACCACCAGTGGATCCACGTGGACCCGGAGCGGGCGGCGGCCGGCCCGTTCGGCGCGCCGATCGCGCACGGGTACCTCACCCTCTCGCTGGTCATCCCGTTGTTCCACGACCTGCTCACGATCACCGGCACCTCGATGAGCGTGAACTACGGCCTGGACAAGCTCCGCTTCCCCTCCCCCGTCAAGGTCGGCTCGAAGATCCGGCTCGGCGGCGTCGTGGACAAGGTCGACGACGTGCCCGGCGGCGTCCAGATGTACGTCGACCTCACCATCGAGGTGGAGGGCCAGGCCAAGCCCGCCCTGGTCGCCCGCGGCGTGTACCGTCACTACGCCTAGCCCTCCCCGCGGCGGCTAGGAGCGCAGCTGCTCCAGGATCGTCGGGTCCTTGATCTCGTGATCGCGGGCCAGCAGCAGCGCCTTGGACACGATCTCGGCGGTCTTCGGGTCGTCGTCGGCGAACGGCAGGAACAGCCGCCCCCGGTGCTGCGACCCGACCGGGATGATGCACACCGCGCCGCCGGGGCGGCGGTGGACGGTCCCGCTGCCCAGGTGCAGCGAGTACTCCCCCAGCCGGCCGGTGATGATCACGTGGCTGTCGCCCGCGAACTCGATGTTCGTCAGCTTCAGCAGCCGCGCGGTCTCCCGGATGAGCGCGGCCCGCATCGCGGTCGTCGACGCGGTCGCCTCGGGGTCGACGCCGCCGGCGTGCGCGACGCTGACCACCAGGTCCAGGTCGCGCATCGCCTCGGAGAAGACCACGGCGGGCACCGCGTCCAGCGGCTGCGCCAGGTACTCGCCGCGCCGGGTGAAGTAGACGCCCTCGATCCCCGGCAAGTCGGCCTCGGCGGGGGTGAAGATGCCGTTGGCGAAGGTGACCCGCGCGGTGAGCCCGTGCCGGTGGAAGGGCCGCGCCGCCTCGCCGGATTCCCAGGAGGTGACCCAGCCCCGGCCGGTGAGCAGCGCCAGCGCCTGCCGGGGCTGCAACTGGTGGCCCTCGTAGCGGCGGCTGATCGGGCTCTCGGCTCGCTCCTGGCCGGTGAGCGCGTACAGCTCGCGGAAGACCTGCTTGAACGGCTGCCGGCGCCCGGCCGCGAACAGCCGCTCCTGCCAGGTGACCCAGCTGCCGTCGGCGATCAGGTCAACGGGGTGAGCGATGCGCAGCGGGCCGCCGGGCGCGGGCGAGCCCTCCTGGCCGGGCAGGCGCTCCAGCATGCGGGTCCGGCCGTCCCCGGCCACCCAGACCAGCTGCGCGAGCATGGGCGCGACGACGGGATGACGGCGCAGCTCCGCGAAGTCGGCGGCGGTGAACGCGTCCTGGGCGACCATCGCCGCCTCCAGCGACTGGCGCACCCGGGTGGCCTGCCTGGTGAGCGCGGTCTTGCGGGAGGCGAACGCGGCGATGCCCGGATCCTTGCGCAGTGCGGCGGGGACGGACTTCAGCGGGCGCCCCTCCCGGCTGACCGCCAGGTCCGGCGTGCCCTCGGCGTCCACCGACAAGGTCAGCGTCACCTCGCCCGCCGTGACCGAAACCGGGCCGTCGGCTAGGTCCCCCGCCTCCAGCGCCTCAACGGCCCAGGTGAACCGCTGCGGGTCGGGGTACCCGGCGGTGCGGGCCAGGTTCTCGATCCCGATCCGCACGGCGGCCTTCTCGCTGGCCTGCCGCTGCGCGCCGAACTGCCTGCTGCTCCGCTCGAACTCGCGCAGCACCGCGTACCGGCGCTGGACGACCTCGGCGCGCGCGGCCTGCTCGGCGGGCACCGGCAGCAGCCCCAGGGCGCGGACGGCATCCTGGTTGCGCTTGTCCTGGACGCGGGCGACCAGCGCGCCCTCCTCGGCCTGACCGAGCATCGCCTCCGCGAATACCTGCGCGCGGCGGTGCCCGTTTCCGCCGGAGGCATGCCGGGCCGCCTTGTACACCACGAGCCAGCGCTGGGCGCCCAGCTCGTCGTAGGCCCGGCGGAACCACTCGACGTCGACCGCGCCGTCAATCAGGTCCACGGCGCTGAGCGCGGTACGCTCGGCGCTCATCGCGGCCCACGAGTCGCGCAGTTCCTGATCAACGCTCCACTGCTGGTCCTTGGTGTGCGCGTACAACCACAGCACGCTCTCGGCCAGGCCCGGCCAGCCCAGCGCCTCCTGGACGGCCATGGCCCACTGCGGGGCGTAGAGCGCCAGGTCGATCAGCCGCGCGTCCGGTACCCCGGCCGCCGCGGCGGCGGCCTTCAGGTCCTGGCCGCCCTCCCCCGGGGCGGGGAAGCTGACGCGGACGAGGTGGCTGAGGACCGCGTCCTTGCTATCGGAGCTATGGGCCCAGCCGCGGGTGAGCTGGGCCGCGCCCAGGCTGGCGAGCAGCTGGGCGACGATGGTCACGCGGTGGACGCTGGAGACGTTGGCCGCGGTGCGCGACGTCGGGGTGGGCAGGTCGCCGCGCCGTAGCTCCACCGCGATCACCTCGTCGCGGACCCGGTCCGCGATCGGGATCAGGCCGGGGTAACGCGCTTCCTGCTGGGTGCGCCAGTGGCGGGT
>JAICUO010000373.1 GCA_025935815.1 Streptosporangiaceae bacterium | reverse complement strand
TCCTGCTGCATCTCCTTGCCGCTGGACGCCTGGTTCATGAAGACGAAGTTGCTTTCCTGTAGTCCCCAGGGTGTGGTGATATTGCTCACCATCATGTCGAATTTGCCGTTGTTGCTGAGGTCGCCGAAATCGATCCCCATGCCCTTGAAGGATCCGCGGCCGAGGACGAATGACTTGGGGGTGGTCATGCCGCGCTGCCCGACGACGAGCGAGAACTTGATATGCCCGGGCGTGGACTGGTTATAGAGCAGGTGACCGGGGCCGAAGTCATTGGCGATGTACAGGTCCGGGAGCCCGCTCCCGGTGAGGTTGGCCGTGCCGGCCCCCAGCGTCCAGCCAGTCGAGGCCTGGTAAGGGATGGCGTCCTTTATTTGCTTGTAGCGGACGGTCGGATCAGGGCCGGAAGTGCCACCGAGCCACTGGAAGATGTAGTCGCCGCCGCCGTTCAGCGCGTCCGATAGCGATGAGGGCATCTGCACGTTGTTGATGCCGTTCGGGTTGAGCACTTCCGAGTCAGGGAAATAGTTCCCGACGAAGAGGTCCGGGTGCCCCGCGCCATCGAAGCCCGCGACTCCCACCGCGTTGGTATTCCACTGAGGCCCGCCGTACTGGCCGCCGCCTGAATCCTGCGGGAGCAACTCAACCGGCTTGTAGGCGCTTGGCGACGGCGTGCTCGCGGTCGAGCGCGCGAGGTAGATGATCGGCGTGCGGCCCCAGTAGTACACGATGAAATCGGTTCGGCCGTCACCGTTGTAGTCGCCGGGGACGCAGCCCATCGGCGCCATGGTGGAATTCATCACCAGCGGCGCCGGGTCGAGTACGAACGGCGTGAACTGGTCGGCGGTCGCCGCGGTGGGCGTGTAGGTGATGATCACGTCGTCGGTCCGGGGGTCGACGATGCACATGCCGTCACTGAGGCCGTGACCGGTGACGTCGGTCATCGCGATGCTGGCCCCGACCGAAGAGATCCACGACACCAGGTGCTGGTAGGCCGGGTTCACCTTGCGGAGCGTTTGGGTCTGGTGATAGCCGGGCGGCATCGCGATGGGCATCTGCTGGAACTTATACGACGCGGCGACTTTACTGGCATTTAGCGGTGACGCCACGGCCATATTCGCCGCAACCCATAGCGAGGAAAGCAACACGATAGCTGCTGCCAGGGGTACCAGAAGACGCAATCTAATCCGCGAGATAGGCATGTACCTTACGGTGCCCCAGGCGCGGTCGCCCCGGCATCTCGGAACTTGCTTACTGACGTTTCCGCGTACTGCCGATGACCAGCGGGCATGCCTATGGCGCTGACGAGTTCCTCGTCAGCGCCATAGGCACGAAAATATCCCGTCCTATTCGTGATAACTTCCCGCTAGCCCGCGCAGGATGGTGTCCACCAGCGCGCGGTACGTCTGTGCCGGGTCCAGGGTCTGGGTCAGGCCGCTCAGCTCAAGGGCGACCGCGCCGTGCAACGCGCACCAGATCTGCTGAGCCGCATCGCGGGCGTCCCGCACGGTGATCACGCCTGCCGCGGCCGCCAGCTCCACGTTGCGGGCGAGCAGGGCAAGGCAGCGCTCACCGAGGGCCGCCCCTTCGAGCAAGATGGCATAAAGCTGCCGGTTGGCGAGCGCGAACTCGCGGTACTGAAGGCAGCAGTGGCGCAGCCGGGCCCGCGCGTCCGCCTCCCCGTGGGCTTCGATGGCCGCTTCCAGCCGGCCGAGCCCCCGCAGCGGCAAGGCCGCCAGGAGGCCGGCCTTGCCGCCGAACTGGTTGTAGACGCTCATGGGGGCGACGCCCGCCTTGGCCGCGACGGCCCGGACGGTCAGGCCCCGGATGCCGTCCTTGACCAGCACGCTCTCGGCGGCATTAAGCAGTTCCGGTGCCACCTGCGCGCTCGGCGTCCGGGGCCGTCGCCCGGTGGCGCGGTCCGCTCCGTTCATGGCCAGCGTCCTTCCGCAGGTCACGCCCGTGCGGAGTGCTTGCCGCCTGGCTCGCGGGGACGCGGCCAGTCTTCCTCCGGCTAGCTATCGGGCCGCTGCACCGATGCCGCGTGTCCTGCCGCTTCAACAATTGCACCGGCTGGCCCGTCCGCCTTCTCCGTGCGTGCGCCTGCTCGGCGGGCCGGTCAACCAGGACGTGGCATCACACGAGTACAGCGCCCCCGATCCAGCCACTTCCGGAGAACCGAACTGGATATCCCCGGAAAGGACTTCAGCGGCATTGCCTTGCTGTACGTGCCAGCCGAGTAACGGCTTAGCACCCATGGCCCCGCACGCCGGCGGTACGCAGGCACGCTAGAAAGGCGTAATGCCGTGGCGTTGCTGCATGTGCTGGGTCAGGCCGGCTGAGGCGCCGACCTGGTCTTTCCAGACGCCATCGGCCTCGCCGCATCCGCATCGCCAAGCGAACCCCGGGCCGCCGTCCGGACTCGGGATGGCGTGGGACAAGTTGTGCCGCGCCACGTTCGGACTGCGGCCAAGGGCCTGGCTGCACACCGGGCACACCACGCCCGCCGGTGAAGTCCCTGATTTCTCCCTTTCTTCCTCGTCACAGCGCCCGGGCGTGATCGCCTGAAGTCGGCCTGCGAGGCCGGCGGTAGCGCCTCTCAGGCGATCGGCCCTTACGCTGCGCGCGGCTAGGCTCTCGTCAACTGCCGGGATGACGGCTATTCCCCGGATGCGGGCCATCGCATCGATGCTCCGGCCCGCCTCGGGTACGGCAGCCATGATGGCTGCGCCGACCAGGCCTGCGGACACCCGCCGGTCCCGCCGCATCGCTGACTTGTAGCCGATCTCACAGGGAATCTGCAGGCCTGCCCCACCGAGTTCCCCGAGTGCGGCCAGTACGAGAGTGCGCAGGCCCTCAGCCGCCCTTGCTACCGCCCACTTACGGCCCGGAACCGGCGGCAGCAAGGTGCGGATACGCTCGATCTCCCGATCCACGGCAGCGTCCAGGAACATCCCCACGGCATTGCGCGTCCTGACTTGCGTGACGCGATCCCAGGCCACCCGTTCGCCGTCGAACCCGATTTCTCTGGGACTGACTGCCACCGCACCTAGCCGGCGTAGCGGGCTCAGGAGCCTGACCGCGCCATCTGGCACCTTTGGATGCATGCCGACCAGGGCGCCGATGGACATCTCCCATGGTTCAGTGGCGGGGGCACCCGGCCGTGGAAGGCGAGCCAGCACAGCCTGGACCCACTCTGCCCGCTCACTATGACTTTCTCTCACCTGATCTCCCATTCCCCCAAGCCGCTTCATTCGGCAATGAGAAGTGTTGCATACTCCGTTACGGCCGAGAAGGAAAGCAAGGATTAGCCCTAGATCGATAGAATTCCCGAACGGGAGTCGCGCCTTAATTCACGAGGCCGGCCCAGGCATCACCTAGGTGCCGATGAAGCGCAGTGTACCTATGAGCCTATCTGCGCCAGAGCGCGAAGACCTCCTGGGTTAGTGATGATAATGCGCCGGTAAGCGGTCTTGATGAGGTTCCGGGACCGAAGCAGGCCCACGCACTTGACCACGGTATCCCGGCGGGCCCCGATCAGGTGCCCGAGTTCTTCCTGGGAGATCGGCAAGCCAAGATCCTGGCCGTCCGGAGTGGGGTGCCCGTGCCGTTCGGAGAGCATGAGGAGGATGCGGGCGACCCGCGTGAGAACATCGTGAGCGGCGTATTCCAGTCGCCACTGGTTCGCCCATTCCAGTCGGTCCGCTATCGTCGCGCTGACGGCCCGCCAGGCGTCCGGATGCTCCGCGAGGAAGCGGAGGAAGATGTCCTGCGCGATCGCCTGCACGAGGGTCGGGGCGCAGGTGGTGACCGTTGCCGTCCGCCTGGCTGAGCGCACGACGCCGAGTTCTCCGACGATATCGCCGCTTACCCGAATCCCGAGTAGCCCATCGTGGCCATTTTCTAGTACGGCGGCGACCTTGGCGCAGGCGATTGCGCGGCGGCTCGCTGGCCGAAGTAGGTAAACCGAAATGCTCGGATCGCCCTGCCTGATGAGCACCGTCCCCGCTGGGACTCGGTCCGCTACGGACAGGCCAAGGAGGTCTCTGCAGGATGACTCGGACAGCCGAGCTGCGAAGCTGCCCGACGGCCAGCCCTCTCGCGACCTCAGGGCCGCGACCGAAGAGCCGGACGGTGGTGGTGGAGCGGAAGATCTCGGCATTGCCAGCGCCGGCCTGCAGCTAGGTATCTTGTTCGTATTGTACGAATACGCGTCGCCGGCGAACCTTGATTCCCGCCCAAGGACTACGATATTGCATCCAAATTACTACTCATATTTCCCCCAGAGGTTGGAAGGTCAGGGGCAAGCTAAGCCGTCAGCTTCATGATGAGGACCGTTTCTACCGCTTCCCTACCGCGCCGGTTCCCTGCCGCGCCGCATCCTCGCCGGGACGCGGGGCGCCGGCCGATGCGTCGGCGAGCGGGAACTCGGTCGCGGTCGCCCACAGTTCCTCGGACTCCGCAACGAAGTGCTGATACCAGTGGGTGTCGGCTGGCTGAAGGAGGAGCTTCGGCTCCACGGGAGCACGGTACGGGTACATCTCCGCGAACAAGGCTGAGAACTCAGACGGCTGCCCGGGCGGACCGTCCACGGCGATGACGCCGACGGCAAGGGGGTGGCTGGTGAAGCGGAGCGCTATCACCGCGCTGGTAGACCTGCGCAGCTCGCTCAGCAGCCTCACGGTCTGGCGTATTCGCTCCACGACCCGGTCCTCAGACCTTTCCGCGTAGTACCTGCTGGCTGCCGCGGCAACGGCGGCCGAGTCAGGGTCGATGAGAAGGAACCGCATCTCGCAGCCCGTACGCAGCAGTTTCTCGAGCTTGGCGTAGTTAATGGTGACGAAGGCGTTGCGAGCAACGCCGGTGACGAGCAACCGCGTGGCTCGCGAGAGTGCCTGGTGGAACTCCGGCCCGAAGGAGTCGAGCAGCGCGGGACGCGGCGTCCGCGCGAGCACGTGGCCCGCGCTGGGCGGCCATTGAGCGCCATCCGCCCACATCCTGTCGGCCTCGGCGGCGAAGTACCCGAACCAGAAGCCGTCATCTGGTGTCAAGGTGAGGACCGGCCCCGATTCTCCAGGGGGCCGGTGCTCGGGCAACTGGACCGCGATGACGCCGTCCGGGGTGCCGAGGTTGATCCCGGTGATTGTCATCGCCGGGGGGAGGGACGCGACCCGCACTCCCAGCCGCCCCCGGGTCTCGTTGCCCAGGTCGGTAAGCTCATCAAGCGTGGCCTGGATCCTGCGGCCGAGCCCGGCCGGGCCCGCTGGGGGGGCATCACCCTGGCTCACCGCGGCGAGCGCTCCCGGGTCGCACGGGTCGAGCAGCAACACCCGCGCGCTACCGCCACGGCGCAGCACCCGGCGCAGGTCAGCCAGGGCGGCGGGGCCCGAGGGCCCGCACAGGGAGGTTGCCGCCAGGAACAGGGTCGCTGCCTCAGAACGACGCTCGACGAATCCGGCGGGGAGGTCCGCCGCCAGGATGGCGAGCGGGACCGGGACCGCCTGGCTGACCCGCTCGATGTTCGACAGCTGCCGCCGGGACCGGATCTGGGACATGGCCAGGACGGCGAGCAGCGCGAGGATGCTCGAGGCCAGCTCGGGCACACTCGCGATCTCGACGGCCCCCAAGATGGTGACGGCGAGCGCCGCGGCGGCGAGGATGTACAGGTCCAGATCCTCACCGGTGATGACTGCGATGACGGCCCGCCGTGCCCGCCCCCGCCGGGAAGTGCCCGCCGATGCCGCCGTGGTCGCCATGGCCGGGCGGCCTGTCGTCGCTGGGTTGCCCGCTGCGCGTACCGCGCGGGTGATCTGCGGTGCGCGAGTCTTCATGCTTGTCCTGCTTCTCCCCAGGTGACGCGTTCTTGTCATTCTTACAAGAACTCTGGGGTGAACGTAGCCGCCCGCCTCTGTTCATGTCAAGAAGACAAAAAGGGATGGCCGGACCGGCCGCCTCCATTATCGTGCCGTCACCTCGGCAGGTGAGGCACGGGACATCGCCACCCAGGCCTGCCGGTAGGGATTCGGTAGATCGCCGCAGCAGTCTAAAACCGGAGGCCAGTATCCGGCTTCCCGGCGATGGGGGGAAGACGGCGGGCCCGGCCTCGGGCCCGCCGTCCGCGTCGGTTATCAAATCGCGGAGGCTGGCGGGCATTCAGGTTCTCGAATCGGAAGGGCAATACCAGCCCGGCCGATGAGCAGGGGGGATAGGGAGTGAGCGATTCCGGTGCCACCGCAGGGGACGACGACCAGGTGATCCGGCAGTTGCGCGAACTGCACGATGGCGCCGACGACGAGAACAGGCCGCGGGCCGCCCTGTACCTCGGGCTGGCCCTAGCGGACCACGTCGCGGGATTGCCAGCCGGTCATCCCGATCGGAGTGACCTGGCCGAGGAAGGGCTGGCGCGGCTCGCGGAGTCGGCCGGCACCTCACCCGCGGCGGCCGCCGCCGCCGCCGAACGGCTGAAAGGGGCCGCCCGCGCCCGGCCGGAACCTACGTCATTCCCGCTGCCGGGCGGGGACCTGAACTGGGATCTGGACTGGGCGGCGCTGCGCGGCCCGGCCGAGGCAGGCCGGAACCTGGCCGCCATGCTGCCGGTCCTGGCCGCCATGCTCCCGTCCTCCGACGCCTCCTTGCGGAACGCGCTCATCAGCATCAAGGACTTGCTGGACACATTCGAACGGGGGCAGTGGACACCGCAGGGGGACGCGGTGCTCAGCGCCGCGATCGAGCGGGTGGAAACCAGCGACCTGGGCACCGGGACGGGGCTGATCCTGCGGGTCTTCGCCATGACGATCCGGATGCAGCGCTGCCTGCAGGCGCTGAAGGAAGGAGGCCAGCCGGACTGGCCCTCGCTGGCCGACCTGGACCGGCTGATCGCCGGGCTGGAGTCCGACACCGAGCTGGGGGCCAGCCTCGGCGGACCGTTCGGGGCCGTCGAGGGCCTGCACCATAACTTCATCGCAACCACGGTCATGATGCGGATCACGGTCAGCATCCGGGCACCGGGCACCCGCCGGGACGCGGCCTGGCGGGACGACACCCTGCGGTTGCTCGCCCGGGCCGACGATCACCTGCGCCAGGTGCCGCCGGCCTACGCCGGCCTGATGGAGCCGCTGCGCGGCCGGCTCGCCGCGATGTCCGCCGCGCTCAGCGGTGCGGCCATGCCACCCGGGGCGGCGGCCCCCCGCACGGCGTTCCGGCCATCGCCCCCGTCGAAACCACCGGCCCCGGCCAAGCCGCCGTCCGTGCCCGTACCGCCTGCGGCCGCACCGGCCGGGGCGGCCGCATCCGGCGGCGCCACGGCCTGGTGGTCCAGCCCGCTCATCAACCAGCTCTCCCCGCAGGTCCTCAACGGCCTGCAGGTCATGACCAGCCAGCTGGAGGGGCCGACGGCGACTGTGTTCGGGAGCCTGCTGCTCGGGATGGAAGCGGTCACCGCGCGAAAGTGGGATCCTGGCAACGACGTCCGGCTGGCGGAGCTGGAAGCCGACGCCGGCCGCCTGGGTGCCGCCGGCCAGCCGCTCCCCGGCCGGGCGATGGTCGCCGCGACGCTCGCGATGACGCACGCCCTGCGGTCTCTCCAGCGGGCCGGGAGCCCGCGGCCCGCGGAGCATCCCTCCGCCGACGACTTCGCCGCCGTGCTGGCGGAGATCGAGTCGGCGCTTGCGCTCATGGACACGGCGGCCGCCGACCGGCCCGCGATGTCGAGCGGGCTGT
>JAICUO010000650.1 GCA_025935815.1 Streptosporangiaceae bacterium | reverse complement strand
GAGGGCGTCGCGGTAGGCGGTGACGGTGCGGGGGCTTGCCTGCCGCTGCCTGGCCAGCTTGTCGGTGAAGAAGCTCTGCAGGATGGGCGCGAGCGTGGTCATGGCCGGCTCTCCTTCCCGCTGACGGCTTGTGCGGCGGAGCTGAGCCGGGCGGCAGCCAGCCCGAGCAACTCCGGGGTGGCCTGCAAGTACCAGTACGTTGAGCTTGGCGCGACGTGCCCAAGCCAGGTGGACAGCAGGGGCAGGCGTGCGTTGACGTCCCCGCCGTCGCGGTACCAGCCGATCAGGGTGCTGACCGCGAACGAGTGGCGGAGGCTCTTGAGGCTGGGCCGGCTGTTGCCCGGCACCGAAAAAGCCGATGAAGGCGGCATTGAAGAATCCGATGTGCGGGCGTTGAAAGGCCCCGCAGCGGGTGTTGCTGCGGGGCCTTGGTGGTGATGGTGCCGGTGGTCGTGGGCGAGGTGCCGGTCAGGTGTCGGTGACTTCGGTGACGGCGGCCCGGGCGGACTGCTCGTCGACGGTGGCTTTCCCGGAGGCGAAGGCGGCGACGAGGGATTGCAGGGCGAGGTTGTTGACGGCGCGGGGGTAGCCGCGGGCGGTGGTGTGGATCAGGGAGACGGCGTCGTCGCTGTAGAGGGTGTCGGATCGCCCGGCGAGCTTGACGTGGTGGCTGACGTAGCTGGCGGTCTCGGGGCTGGTCATGGGGGGCATGGTGTAGCGGAGGGCGACGCGCTGCTCGAGGGCGGCCAGGACGGCGAGCTTCATGGTCCGGCGCAGGGTCGGCTGGCCGACGAGGAGGCAGGCAAGGGGCGAGTCGGCGTCGATGTTGTGGTTCGTCATCATGCGGATGTTCTCCAGCTGCTCGTAGCGCAGCAGGTGGGCCTCGTCGATGACGAGGACGGGGGTGCGGCCGCGTTCGTCGCGCTCGGCGGCCAGGATGGCGGCGGACTGGGCGGCGAGCCGGGATCCGGACCGGTCGGGGGTGCCGCCGAAGGTGGCGACGACGGTCTCGTGGATGCCGCGGACGCCGATCATGGGGTTGGGCAGGTAGATGATGACGTGCCGGGAGGCGTCCAGCCCGGCCAGGACGGTGCGGACCGAGACGGTCTTCCCGGCGCCGACCTCCCCGGTGATGACGCCGATGGAGCGCTCGGCGATGCACCAGGTGATGCGGGCGACGGCCTCGTTGTGGGCGCCGTGGCGGTGCAGCATGCCGGGGGCGAGGTCGCGGCCGAAGGGCATGCGGGTGAACCCGTAGTGGGCCTGGAGCTTGTCGATCACGGCTGTTCTTCCTTCAGTGAGGCGACCGCGTTGAGTGCGGAGATCTGGATCTGGGCGGCGCTGAGGTCGCCGGCCAGGGATGCGGCCTGCAGGCGGGCGTCGTCGAGGAACGTCCCGGCGGCATCGACGGCGAAGCAGGGGTCGTCGCCGAGGTCGTGGCCGAGGATCCCGTCGGCGAGGGCCCGGTCGAGGTAGCGGGTGATCTCGGCGAGGGCGGGGCCCAGCCGGGAAGCGGCCAGGGACAGGGCGCCGAGGATCTCGTAGGCGGCCGAGGGCAGGCCGATCCCGTCGCCACCGGCGGCGTGGTTCAGCCCGCGGACGGCCTCGGCCGCGGCGTTCGCCATGGCGGCGGCCCGCTCTCCGGGCAGCGGCTCATCGTTCACCGCGGTCCTCCTGTTCCCTGTCCTGGTCCGGGCTGACGGCCGGGACGCTGTCCCCGGCGTCGCCGGGGCCTGCGAGCGCGGCGTAGTTGACGCGGTCGCCGGACTGCCGGTCGTGCTGCTCACCGAGCAGGGAGAGGTAGTCGATGCCGGTGGCGCGGGGCGCGTCATCGCCGCTGCCGGGGTCCTCGAGGCGGGCCTTGGGATGGGAATGGCGGGTGATCTGGTGCGGGGTTGCGGTGCCGGCGTCCTTCCCGTCGCAGCGCACCGACAGGACGGTGATGTCGAACGGGTCGAAGACCAGCTCGACGCGCCGCCCGGTCAGGACCGGGTCGACCTGGTAGCGGTTCCCGTGCATGGACACGGTCGCCGTCTTGGTGACGGTCCGGTGCTCGGACCAGCGGAAGGCGTCGGCCAGGTTGCCGGGGGCTGGGAGGGGAAACGGGCTGCCGGCCTCCCAGCGGGCCAGCGGGGCCTGTCCGGTCTCCGAATGCTCCCGGGCGTGGTAGACGGTCTCGGTCCAGGCGGCGAACAGCCGGTTCAGCTCGGCCAGGCCCGGGACCCGGGCGGCCCGTTCCTCGGTGAGCTCGGCCAGGAACTGGCCCCGGACGGTGCGGAAGAACCTCTCTATCTTGCCCCGGCCCTCAGGCCGCCCCGGAGTCGAATGGACGAGCTTGATGCCGAGACGGGCGCAGGCCCGCAGCAGCCACGCGTCAACAAAGGCCGAGCCGTTGTCCACGTACACGTTTTCGGGAACGCCGCGGGAGGCCAGTGCCGGCCGCAGGGCCGCAGCGAGGCGAACCGTGTCCTCGGCGAACCCGAACCGGGCCGCCATCACCGCCCGGGAGTGATCGTCGATGAACGCGAACAGGTACGTCTTCCGGCCGGCGACCTGGACGGCATGCAATGCGTCGCCGGTCCAGATCTCGTTCGGCCGCGACGCCTCGAAACGGCCGAACACCCGTCCCGGTCCCGCGTCCGGGACGGCCAGCGCGGTCAGTCCTTCCCGGCGGAACATCCGCTGGATCGTCGTCTCGTCGGGTGCCCAGCCGGACTGCGCCCGCAGGATCCGCTGGACCTGGGCGGCGGTCCGGGCGGGGTTCTCCTTCTTCAGGGCGGCCGCGAGCTCAAGGATCCCCGGAGGGGTCCGCGGCTGGGACTGCCGGGGAGCCGGGACCAGCGCGTCGAACCCGCCGGCCCGCCACTGCCGGATCCACTTGTCCAGCGTCCACCGGGTCACCCGCACCGGCTCTCCCGCCGGGCCCGAGTGCTCGCGGGCGGCGATCTCGCGGACCACCGCCCCGCGCTGCCTCGAGGACAGGGCAGGATCGGCCGCGTCCCTGATCAGCATGTAACGGAACAGGCCGATCGCCCTGGCCCGTTCCAGCCGTGCCTGCTGCTCTTCTTCCGCCTTGTTCATGCCAGGCGGTCACCTCCCTGGTCAAAACACCCGTAATTGACCGGGAAACCATCCCGTGCCGGCCCGCCGGCGCGTAACGGGTCAGCTCGCGTTGCAGCCCGGGGCAGGCCAGCCCGGAGCCAGCAGCAGCCCGCCGCTGGCCGCCGATGCCGCCGCCCAGACCGGCACCTCGCCGACCAGCGGCCACCGCTGCGCCACCGCCGCTGCCGCGCCCGCGACCGCCGACACCGCGTCCGCGACAGGCCCCCGGGCGGCGGACGGCATCACCGGGTCCGGGGCCGTGACGGCCAGCAGCACCGTGAAGAACGCCCGCACCGCCTCCGCCCGGGAAGCGAACCGGCGCAGCCAGCCCCGCACCGTCGCCGCCGGCCGGCCGAGCTCGCCCGCGATCTTCCGGTGGCCCGCGCCGGCCGCGTTCCGCTCCAGGGCCGCCCCGATCACCGCGCACGCGTCGGCCCGCCGCAGCAGGCACCGCACCGGAAGCAGGACATGCGTCGCCCCGCAGCCCCGGCACCTCGACCGCCGCGGCGTCACCTGCTCATCCCCGGCCTGCCCGTCTTCCCGTGCCAACTGCCGGACCCGCCGCGGGACGGCGTGCCCCCAGCCCCTGAGCGTCCCCTTGCACAGCGGGCACGCCAGCTCCCCATTCCCCAGCTGCCGTTCGACTGCATCCCCGTCACCGTTTACCGTGAGCACGACGCCTCCAAGCGTCACCCGCGGCCCTCCCGGCTCCCGTTACCAGGCGAAGAAACGGGAGGGCCGCCCCCATAGCGGACACGCTCACCGTTCCGGCACACACGAAAAAGAGCAACCATCCCGGCTGCTCCCGGCACACCCGCAACCACAGCGACGCTAAACCGCGTCCGCGCCGTCACCCGCAGGCTCGTAGGCAAGGTGCCGCCGCCGACGAGAACGCCTCAGGCCGGACATCCACCTCTTCCGCATCGGCATCCTCAACGCCGCCAAACCCGGGCTTCATCGGAATTCCGAATGCCGCTCAACAGCAAGAAGCTTCGTGGCTTCGTCGGGCGTGGTGGCCAAGCGGTCGATGCATGGTGCCCACGGGCCGAGTTCCATGCCCTTCTTGAGATCGATGGCCCAGATAACCACGTCTTCGCAGGCGGCCAGGTTGCCCATGAGGACGCTGAGACCTCCGCTCTTGCCGGCTCCGGTCGCTCCCCCGAACAGAACATGCCTGCGTAGGAAGAGCACTCGGCATGGCGCCGCGTCTTCGAACGGACCCAGGTCGATGGACTCG
>JAICUO010000073.1 GCA_025935815.1 Streptosporangiaceae bacterium | reverse complement strand
GAGGTGGAAGTCCCAGTACTGGTTGAAGTCGCCGTTGCTGATGACGGCGCGCAGGGTGAGGATTGCCTCTGCTCCGTCGAGGCCCCATCGGGCGCCGCTGATGTCGAGGCGGTCGGCGATGTGGCGGCAGGCGCCCTCGATGATCCCGGTGGCGATGGGCCAGCCTTGCGCGAGGGCCTGGTCGTAGCGGAGGCAGCCGAGCCTGGCGGTGAGGTAGCGGGCGCAGGCGTCGGCTCCGGTGCGCCGGGTCGCCGGCTATATCGCCTGCTGGCGGCCGTCGTCGGTGTCGCCGCAGGCGTCGGCGTTCGCCCGGGGCGTGATCGCGAAGACGGCCCCGCAGGGCCGGGAGCGGGCGAAGAACCTGCTGTGGGCTGCGGGCAAGCTCGCCGACTACGCGGCGTCGCTGGGCCTGGACCTGGGGCCGGAGGTGGTGCTGCACCCGTCGGTGGCCGAGCGGTTCACCCGGTGCGCCCCGGGACTGTCGGGCGCGGCGCGCCGGACGCTGCGCACGAACCTGCGGTTCATCGGCCGCCGGGTTGTCCCGCACCTTTACCCGGCGGACCTGCCGCTGCCGGGGGAGAGGGCCAAGCAGCCATACAGCCCGGCGGAGATCGCCGGGTTCCTCGCGCTCGCGGATGCCCAGCCCACGATGGAGCGGCGGATGCGCGTGACCGGGCTGGCCTGCCTGGGGGCGGGCGCCGGGCTGATCCGCGGCGACCTGCGCGACGCGCGCGGCACCGACGTCGCCTGCCGGTCCGGCGGCGTCATCATAACCGTCCGGGGCGGGCGCCCCCCGGACGGTGCCGGCGCTGGCCCGCTACCACGCCCCGCTGCTGGCCGCCGCCCGGTTCGCCGGGAACGCGCTGATCTGCGGCGGGGCCGAGCACGTGTTAGGCGACGTTCAGAATGTCCATGTTGGCTGAGCGGTACGCTCGCAAGGTGGATCGGTCGGAGGGGCTCGGTGAGTGGTTGCTGGGTGCATTGCTGGACCGGGTTCAGCAGGTGCCGCCCCAGCTGATCGCGCCTTTGGTTGCGGAGCAGGCGGCCAGGCTCGGGGGCCGGGACGTGTGCATCCTGCTGCAGGACTATGGCCAGCGGATGCTCAGGCCGCTGCCGGGCAGGGGGCTTGCGGCGGGGGAGCCCGAGCCGATCGACGGTTCCGCGGCCGGGCGAGCCTTCCTGCGCATGACCGTCGTCGAGGAGCAGCGGGATGACGGCGTGCGGATGTACCTGCCGCTGTTGGGCGGTGGCAACGAGGCGGGGGTGCTGGCCCTTACCCTCGATGCTGTCGATGAGGATGGCCGGCGACTGCTGCGGCGGTTCGCGTGCCTGGTGGCAGGCATGCTGGTGACCAAGAACGCCTACACCGACCAGTTCCTTCAAGCCCGGCGCAGTGCGCCGATGAGCCTGTCCGCCGAGGTCCAGTGGTCGCTGCTTCCCCCGATGACCATGATCACCCCGCAGGTCGCGCTGGCCGGGATCCTCGAGCCCGCCTATGACGTCGCCGGCGACAGCTTCGACTACGCGATTAACGATAACGTTGTCCACCTCGCGGTCATTGACGCGATGGGCCACGGCCTGAACGCGGCCATGCTCGCGACGCTGGCGATCGGCGCTTACCGGCATGCCAGGCGGGCCGATGTCGGGCTCGCCGGCCTGTACGGGCTGATGGACGCGGTCATAGAGCAGCAGTTCGGGGCCGAGCAGTTCGTCACCGCGCAGCTGATGCGCCTGGATATCGCAACCGGGCAGCTGCAATGGGTCAACGCGGGCCACCCGGCACCGCTGCTGATCCGCGACCGCCGGGTTGTCCAGGCGCTGGAAAGCCCGGGGACCCTCCCGGTCGGCTTCGGCGGGGCGACGCCAGTCATCAGCGAGCGCGAGCTCCGGCGCGGCGACCGGGTGCTGTTCTTCACCGACGGTGCGTTTGAGGAGCACCAGCCGGGCGGGCAGCAATTCGGCATGGAGCGCTTGATCGGCTTCGTGGAACGCGCCGGGCAGGTAGGCGAGGGCGTTCAGGAGATGGTGCGCGGTCTCTCCCACGCCCTGGCGTCGGCACGAGGCGGCGTGACCACCGACGACACAACCTTGTTCCTGGTGGAGTGGCGAGGCGGCTCCGTCGGCCAGCTCGCCGCTGTGGACGTGTGATCAGTCGCCTTACGCGCAAGGCCTTCGTAGGCGCGAGGGCTTCCGCGACGACACGCTCGCGGGTGAGCGTGCGGCGGCCGCTTTCCCCGTCGCCGGGCGGGTTGAATCACAGCGCGGGCGCGCCAGTGTCTGCCGGCTGCTGGCCTGTCATGCCTGCCTCCTTGATGACCGCCGTTGGCTGTGAACAGTATGGATCGGAAATGAATGGCGTTGACCTGAGCGGAACGGCGCTGCGTGAGGGCGGTATGTGGCGGGCCGGGCGCGCGTAGCATCCGGTCGCCCCGCTCGGGGAAACCCTTCCTGCTCGACCTGGACGAGCCGGAGCACCTGATATCCGCGCTCCCCGAACCGCTTCTCGCGGCGATGAGCCCGAGCGCGACGGATACGTCCCGAGCGTCGTCTACTCCTGCGGCTCGCTGCTGCACGGCGGGACTGTCGTGCTGCCCTGCGGGTGCAGCGGTTCCTCGGTGCGGATCGCGACCGTCGATCTGTCGCGGCTGCTAGCCAAGCTGACAAGGTGCGGCTCCGCCCATGGCGGGGTCCGTCCAGTCAGGGCTGGGCGAGCGCTGCGGCTTCCGCGGTGACCGCTCCTGGCCGGGAAGGCGGTAGATGTGCACGGGACCCCGTGGTGCGCCGTGAAGTTCGTAGCGCATGGTGCTTCCCGTGTTGCGAGCTGGTCTCTGCCGCTGGACGTCAGCTGCTGGTAGCCGCCAGGCGGCCCGGCAGCAGGCCGGCGGCCTCGTCTGGAAGCCGGTCTCCCGGCGGCGCCAGCAGGTCCCCCGGTCCGACGGGTCGTTCACCGGGTAAGCTCACATGTGAGATAAGCAGCGCGGCCGCGGAAAGAAGACTGGCATGTTCGAGGCTGCGAACATCCGGGAATGGCGGGGCCACGACGTTGTCGACGCCGAGGTCCACAAGATCGGCGAGCTGGAGGCTGTCTACGTTGTCACTGCCACTGACCTGCCGTCGTTTGGCACGGTCCGGGTCGGGCTGCCGACCCGCCGTCGGCTCGTGTTCGTGCCCCTTGACCACGCCACCGTGAGTCCCCGGGTACCTCAAGGTCACCTACGACAAGAAGCAGGTGAAAGACGCCCCGTCGATCGGCACCGACGGCGAGCTGCCTGCGGGCGAGGAGGAGGCGGTCTTCAAGCACTACGAACTGGCGTACGAGCCAGGCGCCGGCGGTGAGCGGCGGCTGGCCCGCCGCTGAGCCGCCCGGCTGACCGGTGGATCAGATGATTGCACTCTTCCTGCTATTGATAATCGTGGCGGTCGCGCTGGGCATCGTGGGCGTCGTCGCGAAGGGCCTGCTGTACCTGCTGATCATTGGCATCGTGGTGTTCCTCGGTGCTCTTCTCCTCGACGCCCTGCGGATGCGGCGGCGGCCCGGCAGGCGGTCGGCCAGGTAGCTCTCGGGTCAGCAGCCGTTCCGGGCGCAGCGCGACATCCTTGCCATGCCGCTACGCCGCCGCCGCGGGAGGTTCGTCCAGCCGGAAGGCGGACCTGCCCGGTCCGGCCGGCAGGCGTCCTCCGGTGCCCACATGGCATCCCGGCGGGCACGACGGTTGCACGTGTCCGCTGAGAATCGCCACCGGCAGTGCGAGGGAAAGGGTTAATGATGGGCAGCAACGATGAGGGCGCCGTCGCGGCCGACGCGTTTGTGTTCTTCGGCGCGACGGGTGATCTCGCTCATAAGATGATCTTCCCTGCTCTTCACCAGATGGTGAGGCGGGGAACGCTGGGCGTTCCCGTGGTGGGGGTCGCGGGGGCGGGGTGGGATCTTCCGCGGCTTCGTGACTATGCGCGGGACAGCATCGCGCAGGCCGTCGACGGCACCGCCGACGGCGATGCCCTCGGCCGGCTGCTGTCGCTTATGGAGTACGTCGACGGTGACTACGGCGACCCAGGCACGTTCAAGGCGCTGCGGCGGGTACTCGCCGGCGCGCGCCATCCGTTGCATTACCTGGCCATTCCGCCCTCGCTGTTCGCGACCGTGACCGAGGGGCTGCGCGGCGAGGGACTGGCCCGCGGCGCGCGCGTGGTCGTCGAGAAGCCGTTCGGGCGCGATCTCGCCTCGGCACGGCAGCTCAACAGCGTCCTGCGGTCAGCATTCCCGGAGTCTTCGGTCTTCCGTATCGATCATTTCCTCGGCAGGGAGGAGATCATGAACCTCCTCTACTTCCGTTTCGCCAACTCCTTCCTCGAGCCGATCTGGAACCGGAACTACGTCGCCAGCGTCCAGGTAACGCTGGCCGAGCAGTTCGGGGTGCAGGGGCGCGGTGCCTTCTACGAGACCGCCGGCTGCCTGCGGGACGTGGTGGAAAACCACCTGTTCCAGGTCGTCGCGCTGCTCGCGATGGAGCCGCCCGCCTACCAGGGGTTCGGCGCCGTGCAGGGCGGGAAGTTCAGCGTGTTCAAGGCGATGCGGCCCCTTGCCGCCGGTGACGTGGTCCGGGGCCAGTTCGCCGGCTACCGGGACGAGCCGGGCGTGGCAGCCGATTCCGACGTGGAGACTTTCTGCGCCCTGCGGCTGTTCATCGACTCCTGGCGCTGGGCCGGAGTTCCGTGGTACGTGCGGTCGGGCAAGTGCCTGGCCGGGACCGCCACGGAGGTGCTCGTCGAGCTGAAGCCGCCGCCGCAGCCGCTGTTCACCGACTCCGCGCACGCAGGCGGCCGCGCCAACTACCTGCGTTTCCGGATCTCGCCCGACCCGGAAATAGCACTCGCGGCCCGGGTCAAGCGGGCGGGCGAGGAGTTCGCGGGCGAACAGCGTGAGCTCTCGCTGCTCAGCGGGCAGCCGAACGAGGAGCAGCCCTACGAGCGCCTCCTCACGGACGCCCTGGCGGGTGACGGGGCGCTGTTCACCCGGGAGGACGCCGTCGAGGCCGCCTGGGCGGTCGTCGAGTCCGTTCTTGAAAACCACCACCCTGCCTGCCCCTACCCGCCGGGCAGCTGGGGGCCGAAGGAAGCTGATGCGCTCATCGCGCCCCACGGGCGCTGGCACAACCCCGCACCTGAGCCGGCACGGTGACACTCGCCTTGTGCCGGGGGCGCAGGGACGACGACTTCCGCCGCCGGGAGCGGTCGCGGGCGTAGCGGCGAAGGATGACGAATGCCTCGTCGGGGGTTACCCGGAGCCGCCCGGCGAGGACTCCCCTGGCCTGCCCGATGATGACCCGGCTGTTCAGCGCGACTTGCAGCTGCCCGGTCACGACCTCCTGGTGGCGCACGGCGCGTTCCTGCGCCGCCACGCCGGCCGCGTCGATGAACTCCAGCCCTGATAGGTCCACGATGATCCGCGGCTCGCGCGCGGTGACGGCTCCCGGGGCGGCTGTTACGTCGCCGCGTCTGTAAGGTCAAGCTCCCCGCGGAGCGCGACGACGACGTTGCCGCCGGATCTACCGGACTCCAGTTCCATGCGAAACGTTAAGAACGCCTTTCTGCATCGCAGCAAGGCGGGTCCCGGCCCAGCTGTGGGCCTGTCTAGCTTGCTTGTCCTTGAGAGGCCACGCCCAGTACCCGCCCCCTGGGCTATGCGCGGTGCCCTGCTGGCCCGGTCAGCCGCGGGTTCAGCCGATCACCAGTGCTATCGCGGCGAACTGGCAGGCCGCGGCGGCGGGTGCTGGCGGTGTAGGCGCGGGCGGTCTCGCGCTGGTCGATGAGGTTGTCGCGGTCCTGGCTGACGGCAGCGGTCTCGCGGCGGGCCTCACGGCCGCGACGTGAGGTGCGCCGGGCGCCGGCCAGCAGCAGGCTAAGGCCGGCCAGGGCGACCGCCCCGACCACGATGCCGTACAGGAACAGCGCGCCGGTGGACCCGGTCACGTGATAGCCGAACACCGCGAACGGATGGGTGAGCGCATGGCCGCTGCCGCCATTCGCGTTCTGAGCCCCGCGGTGGCCAGCAGCCGGACGTCGGCCGGAACCACCTCGCCCAGCTGCAAGTCGACCACATCGCCAGGGACCAGCTCGGTCACGTCGGCTGAAGCAACCGCCAAGCGCCACAGCGCCTCGTCGACGAGGGTGCCCGAGTCGTCAGCACCGCGGCTCAGTGGGTGTGCGCGGGTTGCGCCCAGCGTGCGGGCCAGCGGGGTGGCCGGAAGCAGCGCGCCGACGGCGACGGCGCCGATGGCGGCTAGCAGCAGCGAGATGCTGGGGCCGGCGGCCATCGCCTGCTGATGCGGTGTCAGCGCTGTTCGGCGCCCCGTATCGAGGCGCCGCCCTTCCGGTCGTCCAGCCGCCCGAGCTCGCTTTCCAGCAGTCTCTTGAGCTTGTCCGCGGCACCGTGGAATGCCTTCTCCAGGGTATCGGCGTAGTTGGTGACGGCGACCGGTGCCCGCCCGCCCACCCGGGCCTCCAGCATGCACCGCTTATCGTCACCAGTGGGCCTGCCGGCGCTCTCGTCACCCAGGTGCGCCTCCACCCGCGTGATCTGATCGCTGAACCGCGACAAGGCTGTCCTCACCGTAGCCTCGACCAGGCGGGCCAGCTTGTCGCGGCCTTCAACGTTGTTGTCGGTATTGATCAGGATCTGCATGCGCATGCCTCATGTCTGGGTGCTGGGTCCGGTCAGTACAGGCCGCCGCTCCGGTAGACGTGAAGGCCGGCACGTCCCTTGTCTCATCTGTTTCATCTCATCCATTCGGAGTGTACGCGCGCGGCTGCCCGGGAATTGCCACCTCATCCTGTACCGCTCGAATACTCGATTGAGTGGCTGGCCTGCGCTTTCGTCGGCAGGCGTGGCGTGGTGCTGGTTAGCATGTGCGTGCTGGTGTTGCCCGGGCACGGTACCCGCCGGATGCATTGGGGGCCAGCCCCGGGCATGCGGCCCGGCTGCGGCCGCCGGTAACTCAGCCGGGCGGGGGCTGGCGGCTGCTCCGGCGTCGCTCAGGTGGCGGGTGATCTGGCGGAATGACCCGGCGAGGCTTTCCTCGCTGTAGCCGAGGCCTGCCGCCGTGCAGAAGTCTGCAACCAGGCCCTGGGTCCGTCGCAGGCTGGGCCGGGGCAGCCACGACGCTACAGGGCCGCGCCCTCCTCCCGGCGCGTCCGGTGACGGCCCGGCGGGCCCCTCGCCGATGTCGGGGTCGCGGCCCGGCTCGTTGGGATGGGCGTGGTGGGCGTTGTGCTTGGGAACCCACCAGCCAAAGCTCAGCCCGGTGAGCGCGTTCCCCACGGCAAGGCCGAGCATGCGATTGCGCCGGCGCGTGCTGAAGACCTGGTTGTGCCCTGCATCATGGCCGATGAAGCCCAGCTGGGTGAACGTCACCCCTGCCAGCGGGGCGACGGCGAGGGTCATCCACGAGTTGCCGGCTGCGACGAAAGCGGTCCATCCAGCGAGGAAGGCGAGGATCGTCAGGGTGATCTTCACCCGGTAGTAGCCCGGCCTGCGGTCGAGCAGGCCCATCGCCCGCACCTGCAGCGCCAGTGCGCGGAAGCTGGCCGTCGCGGGATCGACGGGGGCAGGCAGTCCAGGTGCGACCGGGGCACGGCCGGGCGGGAGGGCAAGGATGCCGGGTTCTGTGGTCTTCGTCGCTCTGTCCTCCTGGTGTCTTCCGAGCGGACACCGCCCGGAGCTGACGCGCCAGGGTCTAGAGCAACGAGGCCGCGGCCAGCGCTATCCGGCACGGCCGTCGCAACACCACAGTACCCCGGCCAGCACAGCGGGACGAGGCAGGCGCGGGCTCTGGCACGTGGGCCGCCCGGGCTGCCAGGGCGGCAGGGATGGCGCCCGGTGCCCGTGGCATCGGGACACTGTTGCTGCAGGCTCGCGCGGTTGCGGGCTCCCGCATCAGCCCCGCTGGCGGCGTGGCGTGGCGGAAGCTCTTCCGCGATGGCGGCGGCACGCCCGGCGAGCCGGAGAGGGCCGAGACCGCGCCGGCGACCGCCGGCCCCCGGGCGGCGGCCGCGCCGGAACAGGACGAGACCCTGCCCGGCGCCGGCAACGGCTCCGCAGCCCAGGCATCCACAGCGGACGCACTGCCTGCCCGCGACCGCTGACCAGCAGCGTCCGGCAGCCGCGGCGGTCCCACCGAGTCGGCCCGCTGCCCGGGCGGGCGGGTTCAGCGTAATGCCTACCGTATTTACCTCAGGCGCTCGGCTGGCCTACCCTGCGCGTATACCCGGTGACTGCCTGCCGCATGCGTGCCCTCTGCCGTCGCCCCGCCGTCGGCCGGCTGAATTGCCCTGCAGAATTGCAATCTCTTTGCCGCCATTTGCCAGCCTAATCCCTGGTAATTAGGATTCGTGCGTTAATGATGGCGGCCGGGATGAGGAAATCTGTGCGCCGGGGGCGCATCCGATGGCGAGATACGGATGGCTGCCCAATGGACTGAGCGTCCAGATCAAGGGGATTCCCTCTCGCCCTGGGGGCACGTCATGAACGCCAGGCAGACATCGTGGTCTGCGGTGTTCGAGTCGTCCAGCAGCAAGGGCCATGCCGACCGCCGGGTCCGCGCAGGCCCAACTCCAGACGTAAAATCGTCTCGAGCCGGGTGATCGCAAGGAACGCTGGGTTTCCCGATTCGTGCAGCTTACCCGGCGCTTTCCGGGCGGGGCCTGGTTACCTTAGCCCTAGTGGGGCGGCGCGGCGGGGCGGGCATCGAGGGCATTGGCGGAAAAGGGTGCTGGTGGGTCCTGGCTACGTCCTGGCTCGGCTCGGCAGCGCTAGGAGGGCCTTGCGGAGGCAGGGGCCACTTGTGGGAGGAGGCCGGATGCGCGGGAGCGTGGTGGCTTGCGCGGCCGGTGAGGTATCCGACGCTCTCCGGAGGCGGCTGCAGGCATGAGTGAGGCATCGGACGCATCGCTCGCCGCCGCGGCCCGCACGCGGTTGTACCGCGACGGGGTGCTGGCGCTTGAGGGTTTCCCGGCTGAGGATATTTCCGAGCATCTGGCCACGCCGGGATCGGTCGTGTGGCTGGACCTGTGCGCGCCGACCGCCGCGGACTTCTCCATGATCAATGCTGAGCTCGGGCTGCACGAGCTGGCCATCGAGGACGCGCTCCACGAACGCCAGCGCCCCAAGCTCGACCGTTACCCCCATCACCTGTTTATCAGCGCCTACACGGCCGGCCTGAACGCCGCGGCTGGCGGCTTGGAGGCAAGCGAGATCGCGGTGTTCGTCACCGGCCACGCGCTGATCACCGTCCGCAAGGACGCCGGGTTTGACATCGGCAAGGTGACCGCTCGCTGGGACGCCTCGCCGGACCTGGCAGGCCACGGCATCGGGTTCTTGCTGTACGGCCTCCTGGATGTCATTGTCGATGGGCACTTCGCCACCGTGCAGCGACTCGACGACTCGATCGAGGAACTTCAGGACCTGCTCTTCAGCGAAGACCGTAAGCAGATCCACGCGGTGCAGCGCGGCACCTTCGAGGTGCGCAGGGACCTCGTCGTGCTCCGGCGGATCGTGCTGCCCATGCGAGAGGTCGTCAATTCCCTGATGCGCCGTGACCTGAACGTCGTCAGCGAGCCGATGGCCCCCTACTACCAGGACGTCTACGACCATGTGCTGCGGGTCACCGAATGGACCGAGTCGCTGCGCGACCTGGTGACCACCATCCTGGAGACCAACATCACCATCCAGGGCAACCGCATGAACCTGATCATGAAGAAGGTGACCAGCTGGGCGGCGATCATCGCAGTGCCCACCGCGATCACCGGCTTCTACGGGCAGAACCTGCCCTACCCGGGCTTCGGCAGGGAATCGGGATTCATCTTCTCCACCGCGGTCATCGTCGCCCTGTCCACGCTGCTCTACCTCACCTTCAAGCGCAAAGACTGGCTGTGAGGGCTGGATTCGGGTGACTGCTCTGCGTGGCTAGCGCTTCCAGCGGGGGCCGGCAGCTCGGGAGTGCCCTGCTGGCACGGGTCGCGCGGGGTCAGGCGCCGTCTCGTGGTCGCGCAGGTGGCCGCCCTCCCATTCCCAGGTACCGAGCTGGGTGCTCGCGGCTTCCTCCCGGGGCGTGGTGCCGGCTGCCGGGCCGCCCGCTGTGGTGATGGCGGCGAGGATGGCGGGGGCGTGCTCACGGTTGCCGGCCCGGGCGGCCGGCCGCATAGCCGTGGCGGCGTTCTGTTCGCTGGTACCGGGGGATGGTGACCAGGTCGGTTCGCTGGCCACTGGCGGAGATCGCGGTGAGCAGCCCGGCGGGCATGCTGGCGAACCAGCCAAGCCGCACGACGCGGCGGCCGGCCTCGCCCGCCCGCAGCCGGCTGGGCCTGCTGGCATTCCAGTCGGCTGCGCCTAGCATGACCCGGCTGATGCGGCCGTGCCGCTTGTCCAGGGCGAGGATCAGCCCGGGCAGCTCCGCGGCCGCATCAGCTGACCTGGGCCACCATCCGCCGTCCAGCGGCGCGGGGTCGGCGTCATCAGATTGCAGGAGCAGCCGCGGCCCGGCGGGCGCCGTGCTGATCGCTGCCTCGCGTTCGGTGGCAGTTCGCATGGCTACCGCTCCTCGTCATGGTGCCCTGGGGTCAGGATGGCGTCCGTCCGGCCGGCGCGTATCCGGACGAGCGTTGCCTGTGCCTCCGGTGCCTTGGGCACCAGGATCTCCAGGACCTCGTCCCGCCGAGGCTTCGGTCCTGCCCCCGTTCACATGGCTGCTGGTAAGCGTGACCGACCGGCGGAAGGTGCCGTGGCCGCGCTCGAACCGGTGTATTTTGTCCCCGGCCGTCTCGCGGGCGGCGTGCCGCTTACCCTGGATCGTCAGCCGGCCATCCTCCATGGTGATCTCCACCTCGCCGGCTGTGACGCCGGGAATCTCGACCGTCACCACGTAAGCGTCGCTCGCTCGGATATGTCGATCGCCGGCCTCCAGGCCGTGGTGGCACCGTGCTTCTAGCCGATCCGCCGGCCAGGGTCCCCGGCCACTCGCAGGCCCTCAGGCACTTCCCTGTCCATGGTGACCGTCATCTCGTTCTCCCTTGCATCTGGCCAGGCCAGCGGCCTGGCGGCCCGGAAGAAACATCGCTCAGGTGAACACTATCCATTTCCAAGCTACATTATTCACTGTAGTGAACAATGTTCACAGTCAAATGCGGGCCAGTGTAGAGGCGGGAATGGCAGGTCAGAGGCATGCCATGCCGCCTCCCGGCAGTCGCCAAGATCGCGCTCTTTGGCGTCGCTGAACCTGCAGGCGCGAGGCCGGCCTAGGACGCCGCTGAATAACCTGGGATCCTGAAGTCGGCGTTTCTGCCGGCAAGGTGTTCGATCATCTGGGATGATCTTGTCATGCAGGGTCAGTCGCGGATGGACCGGGAACTGCTGGATGCGGGCGAGATGGCCGGGCACCTGGTGCCGCCGGGCAGCGTGTTTGCGTTCTTGGCTGAGCACCGCCGGGAGCTGTTCCCGGATTCGTTTACCGCGGACTTGTTCCCGTCGCGGACGGGCCGCCCGTCACTGCCGGCGGACCTGGTCGGCAGCGTGCTGGTGCTCAAGGAGCTGCATGACCTGTCCGATGCCCAGATCGCCGATGCGCTGAAGTTCGATATCCGGTGGAAGGTGGCGTGCGGCCGGTCGCTGACCCAGATGAGCTTCGACCCGTCCACGCTGGTGTACTGGCGGCGGCGGATCGCAGCCTCGGACCGCCCGGACCGGGTCTTCGACGCGGTCGCCGGGGTGATCGCGCAGACCGGGATCTTGGCCGGGCGGCGCAAGCGGTGCGCGGGCTCGACGGTGTTCGATGACGCCGTGGCCACCCAGGACACCGTGACCCAGCTGGTGGCCGCGATCGGTAAGGTGGCCCGGGTGGTGCCCGGCGCCGGCGTGGTGATCGCCGGGGTGTGCCGGCTGGATTACTCGCAGCCGGGCAAGCCGGAAATCGACTGGGATGACCCCGCGGCCAGGCAGAAGCTGGTCAGCGATCTGGTGAACGACGCGCTGGCCGTGCTGGCGGAGCTGGCCGGCCCGGGCGCACCGCAGCGCGATCCCGCGGCGGCGGATGCCCTGGGATTGCTGGCGCTGGTCGCGGGGCAGGACGTGGAGCCGGCCGAGGGCTCTGACGGCACGGACGGCCGGTGGCGCATTGCCCGGAAGGTGGCCCCGGACCGGGTGATCTCGACCGTGGGCCCTCAGGCCCGGCATACCCGCAAGAGCAAGTCCAAGCGGCGGGACGGGTTCCGCGGGCATGTGGCCGCCGAACCGGAGACCGGGCTGATCACCGATTGCGAGATGACGATGGCCGCCGGGCCGGGCAGCACCGATGCGGAAAACGGCGTGAAGATGGCCGCCCGCGACCGGTTCGCCGGCACGCCCGGCGGAGAGCCGGATGCGCCTCCGGGCACCAGGGACAACGCGGGCCCGGGCGCGGGCGAACCGCGGGACGCGGGGCCGGCGGATGCGCGGCTGGAGGTCTACGGCGACTCCGCCTACGGCAGCGGGGAAGCCCGTGCCGCCTACCGGGACGCCGGGCACGACACGGTGATCAAGACCGGGCCGCTGCGCCCGGCCGTGCCCGGCGGGCTCACCGCTGATGACTTCACCATCGACGGGCAGGCGGGCACGGTCACCTGCCCGGCCGGCGTCACCCGGCCGATGAGCCGGGGCCGGACGGTGACCTTCGGCGCGGCCTGCCCGGACGCTGCTGCGGCACGGGCTGACCCGCCGGGACGGCGCCTGGGTGCTGGCCTGACCGGCCAGCACCTCACCCAGGCCCAGCGCGGGAAGCGGCCCGGCCCACCTAGGTCCCGCCGCCAGGCCAGGCGAGGCGGTATCAAGGCCACCGTTGCCAGCCAGGGCACACGGAACAAGCCAGGCCCCCTCCAGAACGGCCCGCGCGATCGGCGTTGTTCAGTGGCGTCCTAGTCGGCGCGCCGCCGGGAGGGTGGGGGCTGGCCGGAATACTTGGCTAACGCCAGGATTGCGATATATCTTGACTAAAGGAGCCGGGAGCGTCCGCCGAAGGCGGCCGGGCGCTCCGGTCAACCAGAGGAGTCAGCATGACTCTCGTCATCATCGTCATCATCGCGCTGTTCGCGGGTTACCTTGTAATGCGCAGGCGCGGGCGGCGGTAGCCGCTCGGGGGACAAGCCGCCACGTCACAGGTCACCACGGCCCAGGGGCGGCCTGTCGGCGGGCGGGGCGCCCTTGCTAGTCAGCCGCGACCTTTCCCCGGCACCGGTGCCCGCCGATACCGACTACAGCGCGCGGCTTGAGGCCATGGGCATCGGCCTTGCGCACAGCAAGCTGCGCGCAGGCCGGCCGTTGGACGAGGTGGACATCATCGCCTACCTGGCGCACAGCCGGGTGACTGAGCAGCGGGCGTCTGAGCAGATGCGGTCGTTGCGCCGGTACTCGACGGGCCACGCCGACGTCCGCCGGGCCGTCACGCCCGGCGCTCGTGCTCAGGCCTGCAACCTGGTCATGGACCCCGCTGGGGATGAGGTGCTGCCTGCGGTCGGCTGGGTGGGTTGCCTGGCGCGGCGGGAGACCGGCTGGGCGCGACAGTGACGGGCTCCGGGAGTAGCATCGGCTCTATCCGGTGAGCTCTTGCCGCTGGGTCAAGACCCCGCCTTGCTGCTGAAGCAGGAAGGGCGGTCTCTATGTGCGGCGTGGATCTGAGTACCCGCGACGGTGACGGTCACGTTGTCGTCGTCTTGTGCGGGGAGCTCGACATGGCAGCAGCGGCAGGCGTCGCGGCTGCGCTCGCGGCGGCCGCGGCCAGCGAGCCCTGGGTCATCGTTGACCTGGCAGGCCTGCGTTTCATCGATGCCAGCGGGCTGGCAGCGCTGGTACGCGGGCGCAAGCAGGCCCGGCATGCCGGGGGCGACCTGCTGCTGGCCGCGCCGCGGCACCAGGTGCTCCGGGTCCTTACCCTCACCCGGCTGACCGGCGTCTTCCTCGTCCACGCTAGCGTGGACGAGGCGGCCAGCAGGGCCGGACGCACCCAGCGGCCCGTCCTCGCCGCCGGGACATGAGTCCGGCTAACCGGCGGTGGCCACGGCTGCAAAAGGCGCTTACCGCAGAGGCCCTCCATCAGCCTGATCCAGCCGCTTGCCGGCCCTGAGCCGCAGGGGCGCCGTCCACCTGGCGTTTACAGGCTGCGCTCAGTTCGCAGCGATTGCCATGAATGCCTCCTGTGGGGTGAGTTGACGGCTTTGATCAGTGCATGACTGACCGTCCGTGCCGCTGTGACGGCGCGGGCGGAATGCGCGCCCCGGCCCTCGGGTCAGCTGCCCTCGCGGCGGGTGACCTGCATCCGCCACCGGTCCGGCCCGTCCTGCAGGACGGTGAACTGATAGCCGTCCGGGCTGAGCCCGCTGATCTCCCGCCACACCGGTTCCAGGTCCGTGCCGGCCAGGAGCTCGACCTGCTCGCCGCGGCGCATCCGCAGAAGCCGGTCCACAGCCGCGGCGACCGCGTCTTCCGCGGGCAGCACGTCGAGGTCGGCCACGGGTCCCTCGGTGAGCAGGTACCACTCGTGCGGGTGGCCGCCGAGGGTCACGGTGCCCGGTACCTCCCGCGGCGCGCGGCCCGACGTGAGCAGGTCTTCCTCACTGCGCAGGTGGCGTCCGAGCTGGGTGACGAAGTCGCGGACGACGGCGGCGAGCCGGGCGGGGTCCATGGGCTGTTCCCCGGTGGCCGCCCGGGTCAGCAGCTCGGCGGCGGCGCGCAGCCGGGCGTGGTCCCTGGCGAGCCCGGCCGCCGTCTGGACGGGGACGGCGGGGAACAGCAGTGCCTCCTCGTCGGACACCTGGCGGAGCACCTCGGCGCGGGCGTAGCCGGCCAGTGCCGTCAGTTCCGTGCCGGGCCACCGGCCGTGCTCGACCGCAGCCAGCAGCTTCTCGGCGTTCGCCCTGACCTGCCACAGCAGCAGAACGTGCTCCTCGGCCAGCGTCAGCGGGACCCGTGCGGGGCCGGCGAGTCCCGGCGGTTGCCTGAGGCTCACTTCAGTCATGATGATGCTCCTTGTAGTTTTCTCTAAAGCAATTGTAAATAACATCCGCAGGTTTCGTCAACGGACGCGCGCAGGCTTGCGCGCGGGAGCCGGCGTGGAGGCTGTGCGCCAGCGAGGCAGTCATCACGGGTACGGCAGCCGCCGGGTAGGCGGAGGAGCCTGCCTGTCATCATCTGTGCGCATTGCCTGTTTTTAACAAAAAATAGAATGTAAACGAGAGGGTCGCGGCCAGACTGGCCGGAGAGGAACGCGAGAGACGATGGTCACCGCTGACATGCCCGCCAGAGCGGCACGGGCGCGGGAAGCGCTCATGGCCCGGCACGCTGAACTGCGGGAGGTACTGGATCACTGGGCTGGCGCGCTGGCCGCGACGGCGGACACGGGCGGCCCGGTCCGGCCGGTGCGCAGCCTGCTGCGTGCCTTTGTCGCCGACGAGGTGCTGCAGATCCGCGCCGAGGAGCGCACGCTCTACCCGGCAGCCCGGCGCGACCCGGGCGTCAGCCTCCTGGTGCAGGCGCTGACCGGCGAGCACCGTGACCTCGCATCGATGGCAGGGAAGCTGGGGAGCCGCAGCGGCCTGCCGCCGCGGCGGCGCAGGCTGCTGCGATCAGCGCCCTGTTCGCCAGCCACGTGGCCAAGGAGGGCGCACTGCTGCTGCCCGCCCTGGAACGCTCCGGAACAGACCTAACGGCCGTCCTTACGCGGGAGCCCCGCCTGGCAGGCGAGTGCGCGGCATGATCCGCTGGCTGCGGCCCGCCTTGCCGGGCTTGGCTTACGCTCCGGCCACCGGCCCGGCCGCCGTCCTGCGTACCGTGAGGCGGCAGCCGGCGCGGCGGGCGGGCCTGACCGCCAGGCGCTGGGTGGCCAGCCCGCCGAGTCCCTCGGCCAGCCCCTCGGCCAGGCCGAGGTGCAGTTGGCAGATCGTGCCCGGGTCGGCCGCGGCCACCTCGGCGAACGGGCAGCGGCCGAGCGTGAACTCGATCCGCGTTCCCCGGTCGGTGCGGGCCGGGCGGAACCCGCGCCGCGCCATCTCCTGCTCCAGCAGGCCCGCCGGGTCGCCCGGGCCGGCCATCTCGGCGGCGCGGCGGTGCCCTTCCTGCCGGCCTGCCTGCCGCGGGTCCTGACCGCGGCGCAGCGCCGCCGTCAGCAGGCCGGCCAGCCAGGCATAGGCGCCGAGGGTACCCCACTCGCCGGCCGCCTCGGGGTCAAGGCCGTACAGCAGTCGGGGCCGCCCGGGCCGGTCGCGGCGCTCGGCCTCCTCGGTCACCAGCCCAGCGTCCTTGAGCACGGCGAGGTGCTGGCGGACCGCGTTGTGGTTGAGCCCGGCGTAGCCGGTGAGCTCGGCCACGGTGACCGGTGCCTGCGCCTCCGCGATGTAGCGGAACAGGCGGTGGCGCGTGGGATCACCCAGCGCCTTGGCCTGAACCTGCAGGTCCGCCGCCATAGCCGCCCCCTCCCGGAGATTTTCTACCGCATGCCAGAATAACGCGGCCGGCCCGGCCACTCCGTCGCCTGGCTGGCACGGTCACATGAGGCGGAAGCCGAGCGCCGAGGCCGCGCCCTCGTCCATCATCGACGGGTCCCACGGCGGGTCCCACACCACGCGGACGTCGACCGGCAGGCCGTCACCGGTCGCCTGGCGCACGGCGGCCCTCGCCTCTTCCGGCAGGCTTTCCGAGACCGGGCAGCCCGGCGTGGTCATCGTCATCTCCACGACGAGGACGCCACTGTCAGCGCGCACGCCGTAGACCAGGCCGAGCGAGACCACGTCCAGGTACAGTTCCGGGTCGTACACGCCGGCCAGCGCGTTCCACGCCGCGTTCACCGGGTCGTCCGGCCCCGGGATGCGGCCCGGGGCGCCCGGTGCCGCGGGGGTGCTCACGGCTGTCGGCGGAAGGTGACCCGCCAGTCCCCGCCGCCCAGGTTCGCGGCGTCGTAGCTGAACCCCTGCGAGCCGAGCACCCCCTCAAGCGGGACCGGCTCGAACGGGGCCAGCACCACCAGCTCCTCGCTGTCGCCCAATGCCGCCACCGCGGCCATGATCGTGTCGAACGGCTCGCCACCCGCCGCGATGATCGGCCGCGCGTCCACAGTCGCCACGCCGCACCTCCACTTCCCGGCGCCACGGCCGGAGAGTTTTTCTAGCAGATACCGGAAAAATATCATACGGCAGACGATTGTGCCTGCCCCGCCCGCCGCGCGTCTGCTGTCCAAGGGCCGGGAGGGGGACGGATCGCGAGCCCCGCGGCGGGCGGCACCGCTGGCGGCATCGTTCACCCGCTCCCGCCGGTTCCTCCCCGAAGGCGGAACCCGGAGCTGTGGCCGCGCCATCGCCATCGCCACCGTTCGTTGCGCTTCCTCTTCCGCACATTCCGCCATCCGCGGGAATGCGCCGAGGCCGGCCGGACGCTATATTTACAAGTAACATAGTATAAACCAGTGAAGGAAGTGATGGAAGGCGGCCCGCGGATCCTGATCGCCGGGGGCGGCTACGGCGGCCTGCACACGGCCCTGCGCCTGGAACGGCTGCTGCGCCCGGGCGAGGCGACGGTGACAGTCGCCGACCCGCGCCCGTACATGACCTGCCAGCCGTTGCTCGCCGAGACGGCCCGCCGGCAACCTGGAGCCACGGCATGTCGTGGTCCGGCTGCGCGGCGTCCTGCATCGCACCCAGGTCATCAAGGACTTCAGCG
>JAICUO010000039.1 GCA_025935815.1 Streptosporangiaceae bacterium | reverse complement strand
TCCGTTTCAGGTGTGGTCACCGTCTCAGCCCCCCGTACGTCGATGCCTGTCTCGTTACCGTAAGACGCGCAATCACCACTGAACGTCACGGGTAAGCCAGATGTGAACTGCGTCACATGATGCGGAGGTTGACCCGTCGTGGCCTGGGCATGCGGACTGTATGGCGCGCAAGCCGAACGGCGGCACCGGGCCTGAGGTCAGTGTGCCGAGGGCACGCCTGGGCGACTCGGCCGATGGCGGGCATCCGCAGCGGTCGGCGTTCGCCGCCCTCGATGACGCCACCCTGGTCGTGCGGGCCCGGGAAGGGGACGTCACCGCGTTCGAGACCCTCGTCCAGCGCTACCGGGAGCCCGTTTACCGGATCGCGGTCCGCATCCTGCCTGACCCCTATCGTGCGGCCGACACCGCCCAGGAAGCATTCGTCACGGCCTGGCGGCGGCTGCCCGAGATCAAGGCCGAGCAAGCCTTCGCCGCCTGGCTGTATCGCATCACGGTCACGCGCGCACTGAGCACCCTGCGCGCCGTCCGGCCGTGCGTGCCCCTGGACGAGCTGGCCGCCGCTCATGACCAGTTCCCCGGGCCGGAGGAGCACGCGCTCGCCAACGGGCTGGCGGCGGCGCTGCGCTGCGCCCTGAACCATCTGACCCCTGAGCAGCGGGCCTGCTGGATACTCAGGGAGATGGAGGGATTGTCCTATGAAGAGGTCGCCACCATCTTGCACACGACGCCCGACGCCGTCCGCGGACGTCTGCACCGAGCCCGCCCACAACTCGCAGAGGAACTTAAGCCATGGCGGTGAACTTGGTCGGCGATCGCCTCCCGTGCGGTCACGACATCGACCACCTGTGGGAACACCTCATGCAGGACGCCCCCGACGAGCACGCCCGATCGTGCGAATACTGTCAGGCCGCGCTTACCGAGATCCGCCCGCTGCGCACGGCCATCAGCGTACTAGCCGCCGAACCGGTGCGCCCCCCAGCTGACCTGCACGCCAAGGTCATGGCCGCGGTCCGCGCGCGGATGGCCATCGCTCCCCGCATCACCTTGCCTGGCCCGGCGGGGAACCGGCTGGTCATTAGCGAGCACGCCGCCGCCATCATCTTGCGCGCCGCCGGCGATACCGTGGACGGCGTACGCGCCCGAAGCTGTCGGCTCCCGCCGGACGCGCCCGAGATGGGCACCGTCACCGATCTCAAGCTCAGCATCAGCCTCCGCTTCGGCATGCCAGTGCTCGCCGCCGCGCGGGCCGTGCGCGTAGCCGTTCGGACGGCCGCCCGCGCTCAGCTGGGCCTCACGCTCGGCCGTATCGACATCGACGTGGTAGACGTGCACACCGCCTGACGGTCCAGCCTCCGTCCTGTGCCAGTACGACCGGGAGCGCTTCGATCCCGTCACGCTCGCGACAGTGGCCGGGTTCCCCCGCTCGATCGCCGCCGCGACGACGCCCGGTGCGCGCACGGGCAACCTCACCTCTAAAGCAAAGTAAATCTGTGGTAGCCGGAGTAGACATTCGTCGTCGATCCGGGTAGTGTTCCTGTCGTAGGACAAGAAGAGAACATCAAGTAGGCGTGGCGTTGCACGCGCTGGGACCGAAGTTGTTCCAGAAGGTGGAACGCATGCCGCACGGAAGGTATCTGAAAGATCAGAGGAGAAGGGGAGGGTTGCACACCGTCGGATCGCCCGTCGTCGGCTAGTGAACGCCGGGCGGGTACCGCAGTCCCATCAGTAAGGAAGGTGGTCTTCGGTCACGCATACGCGATCCCCGCACCGCCCGCCCTCGCGGACGGCCCGTGCGGAAAAGGCAAGCCGGCGAAGCCGCCGGTAGATGGTAGTGAAACTCAAGACCCTGGACCCCGGTGCTACGGCACCGGGGTCCTCATGATGTGGAAGGTGCAATGGGCCATACCCCGCAAGACCCCGGCACGGCCGGGGCGACCGGGACCGGAAAGCTTGACGATGACGACTACCCCGCCTACACCATGGGCCGGGCCGCCGAGATACTCGGCACCACGCAAGGTTTCCTGCGGAGCCTGGGCGAGGCCGGGCTGATCGAGCCGCAACGCTCACCCGGCGGGCACCGCCGCTACTCCCGCTACCAGCTGCGGCTGGCCGGCCGCGCCCGTGAACTCGTCGATCAGGGCAATCCGCTGGACGCTGCCTGCCGCATCATCATCTTGGAAGACCAACTCGCCGAAGCCCAGCGTATCAACGCCCAGCTCACCGCCCGCGACCTGCGACCACTCCGCTGACCAAGCACCCGGCGGCGACCTGCGGGCTCGATTAGTGGATCGTGGCTGGACGGGCTGTGCGACTGGGACCATCGCTGAGTTCGGCCTGGGTGCGCACTCGCCGCGTCCTTGACGGTCGGGGTGGCCCTATGGCGGCGAGGCGGGCTAATCTCTTTAGAAGGTGATAGTGGAAGCTGCCAGGCGGGGGAACACATGACTGGGCGCCTGGACCGGGCTGACCGGGGCGGGCGGGTGCGGCGCCGCCTGAGGCGGGCTCACGAGGCCCTTTACCAGGTGACAGGGGGCTGGGCGGGCCATCACGTTCCGGGCCGTCCGCCGATGCTGCTGCTGCACCACGTCGGGGCCAAGAGCGGGAAGCGGCGGACCTCGGGGCTGACCTACATGCCCTACGACGGGGGCTTTGTCGTCGTCGGCAGCAACGGCGGGGACTCGCGCAATCCGGGATGGGTCTACAACCTGCGCGCCTTCCCCGACGCCGAGGTCCAGGCGGGGCGAGAGAAGATCAAGGTGCGTGCACGCGAGCCAAGCGACGGTGAACGCCAGCGCCTGTGGGCCGAGGCGGCTCGGTATCACCCTGCCTGGGGACGATTCCAGCAGCGCACCCCGCGTGCACTTCCGATCGTCATCCTCGTGCCCCGGCAAGGATGACCCCTGTCGCGTTCGGGCTACTGACCCCGCCTCGCCGGTCCAGCAGGCGTGCAGCCTCACAGCCGGGATCTCAGCACGTCGAACTCGCAGCCGGGCGAGGACGGGTCGAAGCCGTGCTCGATCAGCCAGCGGGCCACGCGCAGGCTTCGCAGCGACCACCACGCGCGGATCACGTCGAGGTCGACGCCGGTGCCGTAGCCGGCGACGACGTCGCCAAGGTGCTCCTCGTGACCGAGCGTCAAGGTGGCGAGGTCGTACAGGGCATCGCCCGGGCCTGCCTCGGACCAGTCGATGACCCCGGTGATCTCGTCATCGTCGATGAACATGTGGGTGACCTGCAGGTCGCCGTGGGTAAACACCGGTGTCCAGGGTCGGAGCGCGGCCTCGGCAACCCGGCGGTTGCGGGTGACCAGGTCGGCGGGAAGGACACCGTTGGTGACGAGCCACTCGCATTCGCCGTCGAGGTGCGATGCGATCTCATCGAGGCTTTGACGACCGGGCCATGGCGGCAGCGGCGCGTGGTGCAGCATCCGGGCGGCGGCACCCGCTGCGGCCCACGCCGCCGGCGACGCGGCCGACGGCTCGCCGAGGCGGCCCAGTGCCGTCCCTGGGAGGGCGGCGAGCGCGAGCACGGGCGGCTTGCGCCACAGGATCTCCGGAGTCGGGACCGGCGCCCTGGCCATCGCCTCGACCTCGAGGTCGGTGCGCGCCTGATCAGCGTCGATCTTCAGGAACACGTCGCCGACGCGTAGGGTGGCGCGCTCGTTATGGGCGACGACGACCTCGACCTCTTCCACGCCGGCCATTATCACCGGGATGACCACCGACGTCACCGGGTTTATCGCCTGCGACTGCGCATGCCAGAGCAATGCCAGCGTGGTTCTTCCTGCGGCCGTGGCCCTCGGCCATGGTGCCGGAGGCGAGGCCAGGAGGCGATCGAGTGGCCAGGCCGTGGTTCCTCTGCGGGATCGCGCCCCGGGCCTCGGCCGGCTCAGCTGCCCGGGTAGCCGAACCGGGATAGCAGGACCGCGACTAGCACGTAGAGGGCGATCCAGGCGAGGATGACTCCCGCGATCGCCGTCGCCCACCCGAACGCCATGCTCGCCAATGCCCTGCTCGCGTCATCGCGGCTGCCTCGACGGCCGTGCATCACGGTGGCCGCGGTGAAGGCGGCGAGGCCGCCGAGCACGGCACCCGCGATGTACAGGCCGCCGCTGGTGTGGAACTGGCTCCAGGGGCCGCCGGCCAGGAAGGCGAAGCAGGCGGCGGCGAAAGAGATGCCGCTGGCCGCTCCGGCCTGGTACTTGCCCACGCCTCCAGCGTGTGCTGCCCGGCCCGGTGCCGCAAGCACCGTACGGCAACGAATGCGCGTCAGCACGCCCCCTCGTTAGGTGCTGTCTTTCCTGGCATACGGCGTCGATGCCGCTACGCCGGGCGCCGGGCGGCCTTCTCGGCGAGGCTGACCGCCTCGAGTCCGGCGATGATCAGGTCGAGGCCGAACTCGAAGCGCTCGTCATCGTCCGCTCCGGTCATGTCCGGGGCTATCGCCGTGAGCACCGGGTAGCGCCCGGGGGGGATCGAGGCGTAGAAGGCGCGGATCCCGGCCCAGTACCGCTGGAGCTCGGCCGGGTCGGTCTTGCGGTACAGGCCGGCCTCGTAGGCGGACGCCGAAACGTAGAGGACGAGCTGGTCAAAGCCAAGGGCCACGACCCGGTCGGTCAGGCCGCCGGCCTGCAGCACCCCGGTGAGCACCTCGGCGGCGGCCAGGGTTTGCGGTGCGGTTGGCACGCGGCCCAGACCGGCCAGGGCGGCGTCGGTGTGGGAAGCCAGGATGTCGCGCAGGTCGCGCAGCAGGCGGCGCAGCTGCTCACGCCAGCGGGCCGGGTCCGGCTCCTCCAGCCGGACTTGGCCGACCAGGGCGTCGAAGACCAGCTCGAGTAGTTCCTCACGGCCGGAGACATGCGCGTACAGCGAAGCCGCGCCGGTGCCGAGCCGCTCGGCGACGCGCCGCATGGACAGCCCGGCGAAGCCCGCTTCGTCCAGGACCTCGATCGCGGCGGCCACGATCACCGCGACCGACAGCGCCGGCTTGCGCCCGGCCGGGGGCTTGCGCCGGGCCGGGCGCGGCGGTGCGGCGGGGAGAGGCGGTGCGGCCGGGAGAGGCGGTGTAGCCGGGATCGCGGCCCGCCCGCCTGCGGTTCCCTGGCCGCCGGGGGCGGCCTCGCCTGGTCGCTGCGAGCCCGCGGGCCGCTCCTGCTGCCTTGACGGATGCATGACAGCAGTGTAGAACGATGTTCGTAACCTATCAACGAACATCGTTCGGAACATGTATCGGAAAGGGGTACGGAATCATGGACCAGTCTGACGGCGGCTATCCGCGCAGGTGGGCCGTGCTGGCCCTGGTGCTGGCCGCGGAGTGCATCGACTTGCTGGACGGCACGATCGTGAACGTCGCGGCGCCCACGATCAGGACCGACCTGAAAACCACCGCGGCCGGGCTGCAGTGGATCATCGGCGGGTACGCCCTGGCCTTCGCGATCGGCCTGATCACCGGGGCCAGGCTCGGCGACCGCTACGGGCGCAAGCGCCTGTTCGTGGCCGGCTCGGCGGCCTTCGCCGCGACCTCGCTGGCCGCGGCCGTGGCGGTCAGCCCGGCCATGCTGATCGGCTGCCGCCTGGCGCAGGGCGCCGCGGCCGCGCTGCTCATCCCGCAGGGTTTCGGCATCATCAGGGACGTCTTCGCACCCGCCGAGCGCGGGAGCGCCTTCGCCGTCTTCGGCCCGGTCATCGGGCTGTCGGCGGTGCTCGGGCCGATCATCGGCGGCGCCCTGGTCAGCGTGGACGCCTTCGGCACCGGCTGGCGCCTCGTCTTCGCGGTCAACCTGCCGCTCGCCGTCGCCGCGGCGATCGGTGCCGCCCGGATAATGCCAGAGTCCAGGGCACCGAGGGCACCGCGCCCGGACGGCCTGGGCACCCTGCTGTGCGCGGCCGCGATGGGCTTGCTCATCTACCCGCTGATCCAGGGCCAGCAGGCGGGCTGGCCGCTGTGGACCTACCTCATGATGGCGGCGAGCGTGCTCACGGCCGGGCTGCTGGCTGGCCGGAGCCGCTGGCAGGGCCGGCGCGGGCAGGCCACCCTCATCGAGACCAGCGTGTTCCGGCACCGCGGCTACAGCGCGGGCCTGGCCTGCGTGGTCGTCTTCTTCGCGGGGATGACCGGAACCCTGCTCACGATGACGCTGTACTTGCAGTTCGGTGAGCACTTCTCCGCCGTCCACGCCGGCCTGACGCTCGCGCCGTTCGCGGCGGGCACCGCCGCCGGCGCGGTCGTCGCCGCCACCGTCGCCGTGCCCCGCCTCGGCCGCCGCGCGCTGCAGGTCGCCGCCGCGCTCATCGCCGCCGGGACCTGGTGGCTGGACAGCATCATCAGCGCGCACCGCCTGGCCACCAGCTCGGTCGACCTCATCCCGGCCCAGCTCATCCTCGGTGCCGGGATGGGCATGCTCATCGCCCCGCTGTTCGACTTCATCCTGGCCTCGGTCGTCGACCACGAAGTCGGCTCGGCCTCTGGCGTCCTGAACGCGGTCCAGCAGCTGGCCAGCGCGATCGGAGTGGCCGTGATCGGCACCGTCTTCTTCACCACCCTCGGCCACTCCGGCTTCGTTGCGGCCATCAGCCAGTGCCTGAGGATCGAGCTCGGCGTCGCGGTCACCCTGTTCGCGCTAGTCCGGGCCCTGCCGCGCCGCCCCCGCGACGCGGAGGAAGACACCGAGGCAGCCGGCGCCGAGACAGCCGGCTCGCCTACCGCTGCGGTTCGATGATCACCTTGAGGCCGGAGCGCCCGGCGGCCGCCGTGAACGCGTCCGCGACCTCTGCGAGCGCCGCGCGCCGCGACACCAGCGACTCCAGGTCCACCACGCCCCGGCTGGCCAGCGAGATCGCCCGCGGATACACGTCGTTCATCCGCCTGGTCATCGCGATCGTCAAGCCCTTGCGACGGGCCAGCGACGCGGTGAACGTGGTGGTGTCACCGTCCGGGATGCCGGCCAGGACGACCCGGCCACCCGGCCGGACCGACTCCAGCGCGATCCGCACGCTGTCGTCATTGCCCGCCACCTCGAACGCGACGTCCACCCCGAAGCCGGACACCGGCTCGCCCGGCTCCAGCACGAGGTTCGCCCCGCACCGCGCGGCCGCGTCACGCCGGTGCGCGAGCGCCTCGACCGCCACCACGGCGGACGCCCCGGCGGCCCGCAGCAACTGGATCAGCAGCAAGCCGATCGGCCCGCACCCGGTCACCGACGCGGTCCCCCCGAAGGGGAGATGCCCCAGGTCCAGCGACCACAACGCCACTCCGAGCGGCTCCAGCATCGCCCCGCCCGCGTCCGAGACAGAATCGGGCAGCGGGTGCAGCAGCGACGACGGCCAGGCCATGACCTGGCGCATCATCCCATCGGTGTCGCCGTGCCCGGAAAAGCGGATCCGGTAGCACAGGTTCCGGTACCCGTCGCGGCACGCGCGGCAGGTCCCGCACGTTATCGCGGGGTCGATGGCCACCCGCTGTCCGGCCCGCGGGCCGGACTCGATCACGCCCGCCCCTTCGTGCCCGAGCACCAGCGGATGCGCCAGCTCCGCGTCGCCGATCGCGCCCTCGGTCCACCAGTGCAGGTCCGACCCGCAGATGCCGACCGCCGTCACCCGGATGAGCACCTCATCCGCGCCCGCGGCCCCGTCTCCTTCAGCCGGCGGCGGCCCTTCCTCGCTGATCCGGATATCCCCCGTTCCGTGCAGGCGCGCGACCAGCAACGTCCCCTCCATCGTTTCCTGAGCACTGCCGCCCGCGCGAGATGCCGGGCTACGCGGGCTCCCCCATCATCTCCCGGGCGGCGTTCGCGATGTGCTCCGCGTCGATTCCCGCCCAGGCCAGCAGCTCGGTACCGGACCCGGAGCCGGGCATCTCACGCACCGCCAGCCGGGTGAGCCGCAGCGGGCGCTGCCTGGCCGCGAGCAGCGCGTCGGCGACCGCCGACCCGAGCCCGCCCTCGGGATGGTGGTCTTCCGCGACCACGATCCGCCCGCGGGTGGCCTCCGCGGCGGCGGTCAGGGCCGGCCCGTCGACGGGCTTGACGGAGTAGCAGTCGATGACGCGGGCCGCGATGCCTTGCCCGGCGAGCAGGTCCGCCGCGCGCAGGCACTCGTAGAGCGTCACCCCGGCCCCGATCAGCGTCACCTGGTCATCGGGCCCGGCGCGCAGGGTCTTTGAGCCGCCGACCAGGAACTGCTCCCCGTCGTCGTACAAGCCGGGATATGACCCGCGGGTGGTCCGCAGGTAGCTGATGCCGGGCGTGGCGGCCATCTCCGCGACGAGCGCGACCGTGCTGGTGCCATCCGCCGGGTACAGCACGGTCGACCCGTGCACGGCGCGCATCATGGCCAGGTCCTCCAGCGCCATCTGGGACGGCCCGTCGGCGCCGATCTCCACGCCGGCGTGCGAGCCGGCCAGCCGCAGGTCCACGCCGGAGACCGCGCCCATCCGGATGAAGTCATACGCCCGGGTCAAGAACGCGGCGAACGTCGAGGCGAACGCCTTGTACCCGCGGACGGCCAGCCCGGTAGCGGCGGCGACCATCTGCTGCTCGGCGATGAACATCTCGAAGTAGCGGTCCGGGTAGGCGCGCGCGAACTCATAGGCGTACGTGGAGTTGCTGACCTCGCCGTCGAGTACCACGACCTTGCGGTCCGCGCCGCCGAGGGCGACGAGCGCGTCGCCGTAGGCCTTCCGGGTGGCTATCTTGTCGCCGGCCTTGTAGACGGGGCGGTCGGCGGAGGCCTTCACCTGTCCATCCGGCTGCTCCGGTACCGTGCTCGGCTTCGGCGGGACCGGGCCCGGCTCGGCCGGCTCCGGGCGCGGCCCGCGGACAAGCAGGTTGCGAAGGCCGCCGATCTCGGCGATCGCCCGCTCGGCCATGTCCGGCGGGAAGGGCTTGCCGTGCCAGTCGGGGCTGTCTTCGATCTCGGCGAAGCCCCTGCCCTTGACGGTCTTGGCGAGGATTACGGTGGGCTGCCGGCCACCGGTGGCGCCCTCGGCCTCCGTTAGCGCGCGGTCGATCGCGGCGAGGTCGTGCCCGTCGATGACCAGGACGCGGGCACCGAACGACTCCGCGCGCTTAGCGTAGGTGCCCATGTCCCAGCCGAGGTCGGTCGCGCCTCGCTGGCCGAGGCGGTTGACGTCGACGATGGCGACCAGGTTGGACAGCTGGTAATAGGAGGCCTTGTCGAGTGCTTCCCAGATCGATCCCTCGGCCATCTCGCTGTCGCCGCAAAGCGCCCAGACCCGGTAGGGGAGCCGGTCCAGGTAGCGGCCGGCAAGCGCCACGCCCACGCCATCCGGCAGTCCCTGGCCAAGCGAGCCGGTGGCCACGTCGACCCAGGGCAGCACCGGGGTGGGGTGCCCTTCGAGCCGCTGCCCGAACCGGCGGTACCCGCCCAGGAGCTCGTCCTCGGACACGACCCCGACGGCCCTGAACACGGAGTAGAGCAGCGGGGACGCGTGCCCCTTGGAGAAGATCAGGTGGTCGTTGGCCGGCGAGCCCGGATCATCCCAGTCATAGCGCAGGTGCCGGGTGACCAGCACGGCGAGCAGGTCGGCGGCCGACATGCTCGAGGTGGGATGTCCCGATCCGGCGCTGGTGGAGCTGCGGATCGAGTCGACCCGCAGCTGGGCGGCGAGTTCGGCCGCCACGTCGAGTGGTACCTCGCTGGTCAGGCCGGTCGTTGTCATGGCTGCCCGTCCCTTCGGGTCGCGGTCTGTGCGACTAGGGGCCGGCGCCACCCCCGCTCACCCCCGAGCGCCCCTTCTCCCCCAGCTCACCCTCGCCTGCCCGCACGAATGCGGCCCAAACGCTGGGCAGCGCCAGCGGCGCCGGGGGTGACACGTCGGACGGATACGCGAGAACGGGAAGCGACGATGACCGCAAACCGCGGCGCCTCTTCGTAGTCCGCCGCAGTCATAAATCCCGTCCGGGCAACCCGCCGGGCCGGCCATTCGTACTTGGATGGCGACGAGACAGGAGGCAGGGGATGGAGGCAGACTCCGGGGTCGGCTCGGTGCCCGTCTGGCGAACGCCGGGCAGGGTGGCCAGGTACGGGCCAGGTCGCGCGGCGTCCGATCCGGGCAATCCCGATGAGCACGCGCCGGACGAGCGCCCGCCGGTCCACCTCAGCGAGGACCGGCAGCCGGTGGCGGTGCTGGAAAGCCTGCTCATCGCGCGCGGTGACCGGCTGCTGCGGGCGGCGGTCATGCTCGCCGGAAGTCACGCCGACGGCGAGGACCTGCTGCAGGCCGCCCTGGAGCGCGTGTACCGGCACTGGCGGCGCATCGACGGCGACCCCGAAGGATACCTCCGCCGCACCCTGTACCACCTGGCCGCCGACGGGTGGCGCCGCAATGGCATGCTCCGCGCGCGCCTCGGGCTGCTGCGGCCGAGCGCCGGGGATCAGGACGAAACGGCCGCCGTCGACCAGCGCGATGAGCTCATCCGGCTGCTGCGCTCGCTGCCCGCCCGGCAGCGGACCGCCGTCATCCTGCGCTACTGGGAGGAGCTCAGCGAGGCGGAGACGGCCCGCCTCATGGGCTGCTCGGTCGGGTCACCCTGGCGGCCACGGGCACCGTCCCGTTCAGCGCGGCCCCGGCCCGGCCCGCCAGTCCCATGTCCAGCGTGCCCCCGCTGCCCGCCAGCGGCATCCCCGACCCCAGCCGGGTGCCTACCCCGCCCGGGAACGGCCTGACCGCCCAGCAGGCGGCCCGCGACATCCTGTGGGTGCACACGACGGACACCGCCGACCCGGCCAGTGAATCGCAGGTGCGGAACGGGTTCAACTATGGCGTCACCGGCGGGTCGCCCAGCATTCAGTCCCGCAACATCGCCTATACCAAAGGCGGCCAGCCGTACCAGGACAATTCAATCGTCAACACCCCCGAGGCCGGCGGCGTTTTCACCTCCATCACCACAGTCGACTACCAGCACCGGACCTGGGTCCAGCACGGCCACGCCTCGGCCCTGGCGCGCCCGGCGCGCGGGAGCGCCTGCAGCGCCCCCGACGGCCTGGGGATGGTGGTTGACTTCACCGTGCACCCCGACGCCGCTCGCGGCCTGCTGTCTTGCCCGGGCCTGGTCATCACCCGAAGCGCCGAGGTCGGCGGGATCGCCGCGATCAAGATCGCCGATCCCCGGGGCATCGCGCTGTGGATCAACGCGGCCACCTACCTGCCGCTCAAGGAGGTGAACGTCTGGAACAACAGCCACTTGATCCTGACGGTGCCCAACGGGAAGCGCGTGACCGCCAGCACCACCGAGTACGGCTACCTGGCCCCCACGAAGGCCAATCTCCGATACCTGTCCGTCCCGCTCCCGCGCGGCTTCACCGGGTCCTCGACGGGAATGCCGACCGGCCAGCCCGTCGCGACCTGGACGCCGCCGCCGGGGGCAATCCCGCCGTTCGGGCTGCGGCCAGCCGCGCCAGGCGACAGCCTCACCCCGGCCACGGCGGCCGGGGACATCTTCCGGGTCCACTCCACGACGCAGGCCATCCTGGCCAGCGACACGGTGGTCGTAACACCTTCCGTTACAAGACCTCATCCAGTGACCTCACCTACTACGACCACGTACCTGCCGATCGAGGCCGTGGTGGCCAATCCCAAGGGCAACTACCCGCCGGCCGGTTACCACGGAGCCAAGTCGCCGGGCCAGGTCATCCAGTTCAGCTGGCTGCCGCCGACGCCGGCCAACCTGGCTACCTGTCCGCTCCCATACCAGCGGGCTTCACCAAGGTGGCCTGAGCGCCATGGTGGCCTGGCCTGGCCGGGGCTGGGTCAGGCCACCGTGAAGGCCGCCGCGCCGGCGGCTGTCGCGCTGCCATTCGTGTGGCACGATGCTTATGTGCCTGTCGTCATCGTGATCGCCTTCGTGATCGCCATCGTGGTCGTGCTGGCCGCTGTCACCGTGGTCGCCGTGGGGCGCGGCGGCGGGATGCCCGCGGTGGAGCGCACCGACTACGCCCCGCTCGAGCTGGGGCCGGTCTCCGCCACCGACATCGTGCTGCTGCGCCCGCCAACCGCGCTGTGGGGATACAGCCAGCAGGCAACCGATGAAGCGCTGGAGCAGATCGCCGACTCGGTCCGCGAGCGTGACGTCCGCATCGTGGCCCTAGAGCAACTGGTCACCGACCTGAGCCGGGAGCCGTCCGCCACGATGCCGCTGGCCAGCCCGTATGGGCGCGCCCGGCACGCCCGTCCCGACACCGGCCCAGGCGCCGCCGTGGGCGATCCGTCGGTGACCCCGGCCGCGGGCATCGGGTACGCGGGCACCGTCCCCAATCCCATCCAGCACGCGGCGTTCGGCCCGCGGCCCTACAGCATGGGCCCGCCAGTACCGGACCCGCAGGACATGCCGGGGGACACGCCGTCCGCCGGCCCCAGCCCGCTCGCGGCCCCCGTCGCCGACCCGGACGAGGAGACCGTCCGCGACGCGCCCCCGTGGCAGGCCGATGGCACCGGCTTCCCGCCGGAGGTCTCGCATGACTAGCGCGCCCGCGCAACCGCAGGCGGCGGCGTCGCCGGAAGCCGGATCTCCGGAAGCCGGATCTCCGGGAGCCGGATCTCCGGGAGCACTGCCGCCCCCGCCCGGCCGGGGCCCGCTGCCGGGCCCGGATGGCATGCCGCGCTGCCCATGGGGACTAAGCGCGCCGGAGTACGTCGCCTACCACGACGATGAGTGGGGTCGCCCGGTGCGCGGGGACCAGGCGATCTTCGAGCGGCTGAGCCTGGAGGCGTTCCAGTCCGGCCTGTCGTGGCTGACGATCCTCCGCAAGCGGGAGAACTTCCGCACGGCTTTCGCCCGCTTCGAGATCGCGGCCGTCGCGGACTTCACCCCCGACGACGAGCGGCGGTTGCTCGGCGACGCCGGGATCGTCCGGAACCGGGCCAAGATCGAGGCGATCATCAACAACGCCCGCGCCGCGCTCAACCTGCCGCGCGGGCTCAGCGACCTGGTCTGGAGCTACGCCGAGGAACCCGGCAGCCGCCCGGCGCCGCGGACGCTGGATGAGCTGCCAGCGCAGACCCCGGCCTCGAAGGCGCTATCGAAAGAGCTGAAGAAGCACGGCTTCGCGTTCACCGGGCCGGTCACCGCCTATGCCTCGATGCAAGCTTGCGGCATCGTCAACGACCACCTGGCGGGGTGTTTCCGCCGGGAAGCCTGACGCCACCGGGTAATCGTGCCAAAATACGCGGCATGGATCAGGTGGATCCCGATATCGCCGAGTTCTTCGCGCCGCTGGCGCCCGCTCAGGCGTTTGGCGTGGTGCTGAGCGAAGCGCACGAGGTGCTGCGCCAGGTGCGCGAGCCGGTTGACGCCGAGCTGTGGGGATCGGACATGATCGGCGCATTGTCGCGGTCATCGCCCGACGAGGCGGCGATGATGCGGGAACTGACCTCTGCCCTGGTCCCCGCCGCCGAGGAGGCCGCCACTCCCGAGGCGCTCGCCCTCTTGCGCATCTTCGCCGCGATCGGCCCGCCGGGCCTGCGCGCCGCCGCCGCCGAGGCCGCCGACCGGGTCGCCGCGCTCGGCGTGCCCGAGCAGTCCTGGGCGGCGGCGATCGGCATGCCGAAGGTGGCCGAGTGCTGGCATTTCGGTGACGTCGGCGGCCGCCAGGAATCGGTGACGATGACCTTCGCCTACGGCGCGAGAACGCACGCCCTGTCGGTGCTGATCGACCACGGCCGCGGCGGCAAGATCAAGGATGTCTGGGCTGGCGACGCGGCCGGGCTGATCGACAAGACCTTCCTGGCCGCCGAGTCGGATCCGCTGGTGGTCTTCGAGGAGCTCGACCCGGCCGACGCGCATGGCCGCCTGGAGCGCGCGATCGCCGCGGGCGAGCATCCTGAGCTCCCCGACCAGCGTGACGACATCGTCGCCCACCGTGCCCTGCTCTACGCCCGGATGAGCATGATCGCGGTTGAGTCCGCGATCAGCCCGGGCGCGTCCCCGGAAGGGCCAGCGGAACCCGAGGCGTCGGCCGGCCACGATCAGCCGGGCGGCGACTAGGGCGTTTCTAAGAATTAAGGGGCCGCGCCGTGGCGCTCGCGCGTCATGGGGTGAGGGCCAGCGTCGCCCCGCGCGCGTCGAGCAGGCGATGGTAGCCCGGCTTGCCGGGGAGCGTCGCCAGGTCCCCGTGAACTCGCAGGTAGCCGCCTTCCGGCCCGGCGAGCGTCAGCCCATCAGCGCCCGCCGCGACGAGCTCGCCGTCGTGGCGCAGCAGGACCGGGCCGTCCCGGGTCGCCGAGATCGCCACCCGGCCGGCCCGCACCGCGGACAAGATCGCCGCGGGATCGGCGTCCTCGCTTTCCACCCACGTCGTCGGCTGGCCGGGCGGGGCGTCCGCGCCCTCGCGGTGCCAGTCGCTGCCGCCGACCGGGATCGCCGCCGGGTCCCACGCCTGCCACCACGACAGCGGGATCGTCCAGCTCAGGTCCAGCCAGCTCCAGTGCCACACCTCGACCAGCGGCGGGCGGCGGGCCATCGCGTGCAGCCACGCCACCGGCCCGGCGATCGGGTGGTTCACCGACATCAGGCCCCCGGCCCGCTCGGCGGCCTCCAGCCACCTGTCGGCCGCCTCGCGAAAGTCGATCCAGCCGGTATCGCCGAAGACATTGGCGTGCCCGAAGGCCGTCGTCACCTCCTGCCCGGGCACCAGCGTGATCGCGTACCGGCTGGCCGCGCCGGCCAGTTCCGCGTGGTGGCTGACCGTGTTGTGGTCGGTGACCGCGATGAAGTCCAGCCCCCGCCGCACCGCCAGCCCGGCCAGCTCCGGCACGGTCATCGCGCCGTCTGAGTGCACCGTGTGCGCGTGCAGGTCGCCAGCCAGCCACCGGTGACCCGGCCGGGCCGGCAGCGAGCGCCGCGCCGGGCGCTCGGCGGGCGCCGGCGGGGGATCAGCCGGCCGGGCCAGCCAGCCATGATCGCCCCGCGAGGCCACTTCAACGGAAATCCGGTATCCAACGTCCCGCGCCAGCTGATGAAGTCCCACCATCACCCGCCACGGTCCCGCCGCCAAGGACCCGGGCAGGTACCCGGGCGTCGCCGCGCCCTCAGTGATCACGAACGACTCTCGCGCCCCGCCCGACCAGCCGCGGAACCCGGCGGTATCCAGGCAGCCGAGGTCGAGCACGCCCGCGCCGCGGTCGTACTCCAGCGACACCCGCAGCGCTGCCGTCCCCGGCGGGACGTCAGCGGGAAGGTAGTGGTAGGCCGACGCGAACCGATCCTCCGGCGTCCACACCCCGGCGTGCTCGATGAGCTGACCCATGCCCCCCATCCGACCAGAAGACAAGCGTTCAGCCAAATGCCGTGGCCGCCCGGAAAATAGCGTGACAGAGCCCCCGGCCGGTGGTAGGTTCCTGAGCTTCCGCCTCCTAGCATGAAGGGGCTTCGTCATGCCTGAGAGAACTGAGCCTCCAGATACCAGCGACGGTACGGACGCCGTCATCCAGGCCGAGCGCGCCCGTCTGGTGCGGTCCCGCGAGTACCTGCGGATCATGCGCGAGAACGTGCTGGCCATCAACCCGATGGCCGGCGACCCGGTCTCGCTTGAATTCCTCAAGGCCGACCTGTACCGGCGTGCCGAGTCGCTGAAGGACGTGCCGGACGCGCCGCTATTCTTCGGCCGGCTTGATTACGAGGTAGCCTCCGATCCCGATCTGGTTGGCGCCATGCTCCATATAGGGCGGCGGCACGTCCATGACCAGGAGGGAACTCCGGTTGTCATCGACTGGCGGGCACCGGTGTCGCGGCCCTTCTACCGGGCCAGCCGCACCGATCCGATGGGGCTGCGGCTGCGGCGCCGGTTCGGGTTCTCCGGCGCGGACCTGACCGCCTACGAGGACGAGCTGTTCAGTCCGGAGGGAACCGCGCGGGAGCCAGCCGGCCGTTGGGCTGAGGAACAGGGCCCTTCGGTTGCCGAGCCCAGCAAGTTGCTGGTCGCCGAGATCGAGCGGCCGCGATCGGGGCCGATGCGCGACATCGTCGCGACCATCCAGCCCGAGCAGGACGACATTGTCCGCGCCGATGCCGGGCGGACCGTGTGCGTGCAGGGCGCGCCGGGCACGGGCAAGACCGCCGTCGGGCTGCACCGGGTCGCTTACCTGCTGTACGCGCACAAGGAGCAGGTCACCCGGCGCGGGGTCATCGTGGTCGGGCCGAACCTGGCCTTCTTGTCCTACATCCGCGACGTCTTGCCCGCCCTCGGCGAGCTCGACGTCAAGCAGACGACCGTGGCTGAGCTGGTCGCCGCGGCGCTGGGCCCCGTCGCCGTCCGTGGCATCGATAGCGACGCGGCCGGGCTGGTCAAGGGGGACGCGCGGATGGCGGAGGTGCTGCGCCGCGCGCTGTGGACGTCGATCAGCAAGCCGGCCGGCCCGCTGGTAGTCGCCCGCGGGGCGCGGCGATGGCGAGTCCCCGCCTACGAGGTCGTGGAACTGGCGCTGGAGCTTCAGGCGCGGGGCGTCCGGTACGGGTCCGGGCGCGATCTGCTCGGCCACCGGATCGCGCACGTGATCTTGTCGCAGATGGAGGCGGCCGGGGAGACCTGCGATGACCGGACCCACGACGCGGTGCGGCGAACCGCGGCGGTGCGCGCGTGCGTGGATGAGGTCTGGCCGAAGATCGACGCCCGGCGGCTGGTATTCGGGCTCTTGTCGTCGCCGTCCGCGCTGGCCGCGGCCGCCTCCGGGATCTTGTCGCAGGACGAGCAGGCCGCGATCACGTGGTCCCCGGCGCCGCGCGGGCCAGGGTCGGCCAAGTGGTCGCCGGCCGACCTGGTGCTGCTGGACGAGGCCGCCGACTTGATTGAGCGGACGCCGAGCCTGGCGCACGTGGTGGTGGACGAGGCGCAGGACCTGTCCCCGATGGAGATCCGGGCGCTAGGACGGCGGTGTGCGACCGGGGCGGCGACCGTGCTCGGTGACATCGCCCAGGGCACGACCCCGTGGGCGGCGACCTCGTGGCCAGATCTCCTGCGGCACCTGGGCAAGCCGGACGCCGCGATCACTGAGCTCGACGTGGGTTACCGGGTGCCCCGGCAGATCCTGGACTTCGCCTCGTCGCTGCTCCCGTCGATCGCGCCGGGGCTGACGCCGGCGAGGTCACTGCGCGCGGACCCGGCGGCGCTGACCGTGACTCAGCTGGTCGCCGGGGAGCTTCCGGCGCGCGTCGCGGCCGCGTGCGCCGCCGCGCTGTCGGCCCCGGGATCGGTCGCCGTCATCTGCGCGGATCCGCAAGCGGACGAGGTAGCCACGGCGCTCGGGGCGGCCGGGCTGCCGTTCGGGATCCTGCGCACCGTGCTGCCAGAGCACACCGTGCTGCCACAAGACACCGTGCTGCCCGGGGAGGGGCCGGGAACCGCCGGGCGGCTGACGATCGTCCCGGTCACGCTGGCCAAGGGCCTTGAGTTCGACCACGTCGTCCTCGTCGAGCCGGGCCGGATCGCCACCGGCGAGGCCTTCGGCCTGCGGAGGCTATATGTGGCGCTGACCCGGGCGGTATCCCATCTTACCGTTTTGTACGCGGAACCCATCCCGAGCGCGCTTCGTTACGTACCATAAGGGGATGGGCGACGTTGGTCCCCGCCTCCGGATGAACACTCCGCGGGGGTCGGTGGCTGCGGGGCTGGCGGTCGCTCGCTGGTAGTGAACGGGGACTGCGTAGCCAAGCGACTCTGGTACTGCGGAATTAGCTGCTCTCGCCTGCCCGGTCGGGCGCGTCTCCGAGGTGCTGCCCAGAAGTGGACGCCGCATTGAGCGGCGCGCCTGACACGGGCTGGCGCGTGAAGTGTCAGCAAACTACTCATGGTTACTATGGTGATGACGGTGGAAGCCAAGGGGAACCACGCAGAGTCTGTCTACCTCGAGAAGCTGGGCGAGGAGTTGACGCACCGCGGGCTGGAGGCGTTCGTCATGGCACCGCCCGGACGAGTTCCCAGCCTGTACGTGGTGAACCCGGCTGCCCGCGCGCTGGAGGAGAACGTCTACGCGGGCCTGTGCTCGGACGGCATGTACTGGTTCTGGTGGTCATGGGCCGAGCGGATCGCCATCGTCGATGACATCGACCAGGCCGCGACCACGATGACCCGCGTGCTGTCGCTCCCGCGCAAGGACTAGGCGCCACTCTTCCCCCGTTCCGCTTCGCCGGCCGGGGACAACGCCGGCGGGAACAAGCGCGATGGCCTTCTTGCACAGGTCGTGGCTAACGCGGCGAGCGCTGCCGTCCCGGGGGCATAGTCTCTAAGCATGCCTCGATGCGATGGCACGGCTCGCGGCTGGCCCAGCCCGCGGCCATCTCCCAGGGGAGGACCCCACGGAGTAATGCCCGCGCCCCCGAGGGCCGGGGGCAAGGGTGTTTCGCGCCTAACCGGCGCGTGCCGCGCACTGCCTATAGGCTGGACCTGGGAAGACATTGAACCTTGTCACAGGCGAGGTGGGACGAGGAGGGCGCGGTGGATGACAGACGCCTGGCTGGGTTGATCCAGCCAGTGGTAGCCGCCGCGCGGATGGACCTGGAATCGGTCCGGGTGACCGCCGCCGGCAAGCGGCGACTCCTGCGCGTCGTGGTCGACAGCGATCACGGGGTGAGCCTTGATGACGCGGCCGACATCAGCCGCGAGATCTCCGCCCTGCTTGACGCCTCCAACGTGATGGGCGAGGTGCCCTACACCCTAGAAGTCAGCTCACCAGGCGTGGACCGCCCGCTGACCGAGCCGCGGCACTGGCGGCGGGCCGCCCGCCGGCTCGTGAAGGTCAAGGTCGCGGGAGAGGGCACCATCACCGGCCGCGTGCTCGCGGCCGGCGACAGCGGGGTGACGCTGGACCTCGATGGCACCAAGCGCGAGCTTGGCTACGGCGCACTGGGACCCGGCACGATCCAGGTCGAGTTCGGGCGGCTCCCGGACGCCGACGACGAGCTCGGCGATGGCGGGCTCGAAGATGACGAGCTCGCCGCCGACGAGCTCGATGACGACGAGCTCGACGATGCCGGGCTCCGTGATGAAGCAGACCTTGGAGCTGGCGGCGATGGACATTGACCTGAGCGTGCTGCGCAGTCTCGAGAGCGAGAAGGACATCTCGCAGGAAACGGCCATCAAGGCGATCGAGGACGCGCTGCTAATGGCGTACCAGAAGATCGAGGGCTCCAGCCCGGCCGCCCGCGTCGAGGTGAATCGGACGACTGGCCACGTCACCGTCTGGGCCCGGGAAGCCGGCCCGGATGCCGCGGCGCAGCGCGAGTACGACGACACGCCGGCCGGGTTCGGCCGGATCGCGGCCACGACCGCGCGCCAGGTGATCTTGCAGCGCCTGCGCGACGTCGAGGATGAGATGACGTTCGGCGAATACGCCGGGCATGAGGGCGACATCGTGGCTGGCGTGATCCAGCAGGGCAAGGACCCGCGAACGGTGCTCGTGGACCTGGGCAAGATCGAAGCGGTGCTGCCGCCGGCCGAGCAGGTGCCCGGCGAGAAGTACGTCCATGGCGAGCGGATCCGCTGCTACGTGTGGCGGGTGCGCAAGGGCCACCGCGGCCCGTCCGTCACGCTGTCGCGGACCCACCCCGACCTCGTGCGGAAGCTGTTCGCGCTGGAGGTGCCGGAGATCGCCAGCGGCGCCGTGGAGATCGTGAAGATCGCCCGCGAGGCCGGCCACCGGACCAAGATCGCCGTCCAGTCGCATCAGCAGGGCGTGAACGCCAAGGGCGCCTGCATCGGGCCGGTCGGCAGCCGGGTCAGGAACGTGATGGCCGAACTGCACGGGGAGAAGATCGACATCGTTGACTTCTCCGATGACCCGGCCGAGTTCGTCGCGAACGCGCTGTCCCCGGCGCGGGTGACCCGGGTGGACGTCGTTGACGCCGCCGCGATGGAGGCTCGCGTCATTGTCCCGGACTATCAGCTGTCGCTGGCCATCGGCAAGGAAGGGCAAAATGCCCGGCTGGCGGCCCGGCTCACCGGCTGGCGGATCGACATCCGGTCCGACGCCGCCGAGCCCCCTGGGTCTGCTGAAGCGGCATCCGCGAGCTGACGGTAGACTGCCCTTGGAATGACCGCGCGTTCTGAGCAGTTGACGCAGATGCACCCGGGGAGCATCCCCGTGCGCACGTGCGTTGGCTGCAGGGAGCGGGCGGCGAAGTCCAGGCTGCTGCGCTTGGTGGCCAGCGGGGACGACGTCCTCCCTGATCCCCAGGCGCGTCTGCCAGGCCGGGGCGCTTACCTGCACCCCAGTCTGGAATGCTTGGAAATGGCGCGACGGCGCCGGGCGTTCCCGCGGGCACTGCGTGCCACGGGGCCGCTCGCCGTCACGGCGGTGGCTTCCTACCTTTCGGCAAGTGGTCACCCGGGCATAAAATGACTGGCGGCGATGGCCGCGACCGGCCAAATATGGGCGGGAAGCGGACTGGACGCACCAACAACCTGTACGGAAAGCAGGTCGAGAAGCTAATGAGCGCTCGATGAGCACAAGGCGATGAACGGCACGAGCTGACGCCGACCCGGAGCACCATGCTATGGCCCCGGATCGGCCGATGACGATCCGGTGGATGGCCCGCATCAGCGGGCAGGCATGAGGAGCATAGTGGCGAAGGTCCGGGTTTACGAACTCGCTAAGGAGTTCGGTGTAGAGAGCAAGGCTGTCATGGCCGAGCTTGAGAAAATGGGCGAGTTCGTGCGTTCGGCGTCCTCGACTATCGAGGCGCCGGTAGTCCGGAGGCTCAAGGAGCAGTTCTCGGGCGGTGGCGCGAAGCAGGGCCGGCAGTCAGACCGGCCCGGGGCTGGCGACCGCCGTCCGGTTAGCGACGCCGCGCAGTCGCCCGTTCGTCGTGACCAGCAAGGTCGCGACCAGGGCCCGCGGGGTGACCGCGGACCGCGGCCTGGCGGTCCGTCTGTCGGCGGCCCCGGGGCTGGCGGT
>JAICUO010000957.1 GCA_025935815.1 Streptosporangiaceae bacterium | reverse complement strand
TTCATCCTCGTCACCGTCGTCGCCGTCTCGATGCTGGCGGCCGGGTTCTTCATCCTGCCCCGAGGCCACGTCCACGCGGCCGATCCGGGGGAGGGGGGAGGGGGCATCCTCTCCACCCTGCGGCGGCGCGAGGCGCTCGCCCGCTACTGGGAGCGCGCCCTGGGCGCCGCCGCCCGGCCCGCCCCGGCCCTGCGCAACGCCGCCCCGCTGCGCCGCGGCCCGGTCCTGGCCGCCGAGCCCGCCATCACCGAGCTGGCGAGCCTGCTGCGCGCCCCCCTGCCGGTCAGCGCGCGCGGCGTCGCCATCGCGCGGCTGCTGCTCACCGACGCCGGCGGACCGCTGTACTGGAGCGCGGCGCCGGAGTCACTGCACGCCGCGCTGCGCGCGGCCATCACCCGGCTCGACCCGGAGCAGGCGCTCTTCCCTCCGGGGAGTGCACGCCAACCCCCCGGACCCCCCACCTCCGCGTGGTGCTGTCCCTAGCTGACCCGGTTCGGTGCTGGCAGCGTACTGCCCAGGCAAGCGGCCATGCCGCCAAGACGTGAGGCCCTGCCGCAGGCCGCGCGGCTTAGGCGGGGATCGAGTGGTAGCGGGCGAAGAGGACGCCGTCTTCTTCGAGCAGGTGAGCCAGGCGCAGCCGGTGGGCCGGGAACAGGGCGCCGGCCAGGATGCGGACCGGGCCGACGCCGGCCAGCAGGGGGCTCACCGTCAGGCACAGTTCGTCGAGCAGGCCGCCGGCGACGATGTCCGTCAGCAACCGCGGGCCGCCCTCGCACAGCACGTGGCGTAGCCCCCGGTCCGCTAGCCCGGCGAACGCCGCCGCCAGGTCCACCGAGTGCTCGCCGGCCACGATGACGTCAGCCGCCCTGGCCAGGGCGGCCCGGCGGCCGGCGGGGGAGGACTCGCAGGTGATGATGATTGTCCGGGCGTCGTCGGGGGCGTCGGCGATCAACGGCGTGGCCGGGTCCAGCTCCAGCGACTGGCTGACCAGGGCCAGCGGCGGGGCAGCGGGGCGGCCCGTGCGCAGGCCCAGGGAGGCCCACGGCTCCTTCGTGCGGGTGGGGTGGTAGCCCTCGGCCCGCGCCGTGCCCGCGCCGACCACGATCACGTCCGCCAGCGCGCGCAGCGCCCAGAAGACGCGCCGGTCTCCTGGCGACGACAGGCCGGCCGACTGCCCGTCGACTACGGCGGCGCCGTCCAGGCTGGCCACCATGTTGGCCCGCACCCAGGCGCCGGGCGCGGTTCCCGAGTCGGCCGGGTAGGCGTACAGCCGGGCAAGAGCCGTGTCGTCAAGCTCGGCGTCGCCAAGGTCCGCATCGTGCGACAGGGGGGCCTGCCCCCTTTGCCGGGGGTCGACAGGGGATCGCCCCCCGGGGATACGCAGCCGCATCGCTATGCCTCGGACATCAACACGACGACGGCGCGCCCGGCCACCTCGACCTTGGACTTCGGTTCCGTGTCGGCGGGGCCGAGCCCCTCGGGGTAGGTGGTGTCGATCATGATCTCCCACTCCCCGCCCAGCCGGGGCTCGGGCAGCGTGAAGTCGATCGGCTCGGCGCCCGCGTTGAACAGCAGCAGGAACTTGTTGTCAGTCACCGGGTCGCCGCGCGGGTCCGGCTCGCTGATCGCGGTGCCGTCCAAGAGCACGGCGACCGACTTGGCGTAGCCCGCCTGCCAGTCCGACTCGGTCATCTCCGTGCCCGAGGGGGTCAGCCACTGGATGTCGCCGGGCAGGAAGAAACGGCGGCGGCGGAACACGGGATGCTCGCGGCGCAGCCGCGCCAGCCGCTCGGTGAAGGCCAGCAAGTCGCGCTCGGCGGAAGCGCGGGACCAGTCCACCCAGGACACCTCGTTGTCCTGGCAGTAGGCGTTGTTGTTGCCGCCCTGGGTGCGGCCGATCTCATCGCCGGCCGACATCATCGGGACGCCCTGGGAGCAGAACAAGGTGACCAGGAAGTTTCGCTGCTGGCGGGCGCGCAGCTCCATGACCCCCGGG
>JAICUO010000696.1 GCA_025935815.1 Streptosporangiaceae bacterium | reverse complement strand
CGATAACGTGGCGGGCGCGTACGCCCTGTCTTTCCTTGCCGTGCAGTGCTACTCAACCGGCCAAGCCCAGCGGGCGGTCTCCCTGCTGGAGACGGCCCGCGACTCGGTGACGCGCCTGGGCAGCGTGCGGATGACGGCGATGCTCGTCGCCCGCTCGGCCCGCGCGCACTCCAAAATCGGCCACCGCAAGACGTGCGCACGCCTGCTCCATCAGGCCCGCGCCGCGTTCGACCGCGGACCGCATCCTGACGACCCCGATGTCCTGTACTGGGTCACGCTTGGCGAGATCGAGATGATCGCCGGATCATCCGCTCTTGACCTCGGCGACCACAACGAGGCCATCCGCTGCTTCGACGCGGCGATCGCCGCGGACTACCGGGGAGATGACCAGTACCCGCGCAGCCACGCCATCTACCTGGCCCGCGCCGCCGAGGCGCACCTAACCCGCCACGACCTCGACGCCGCACTGGAGCGAGCCACCCACGCCGTCCGCTGCCTAGGCGGAGTCGATTCCGCCCGCTCCGCATCCGCGATCACAGGACTGCGGGCCAAGCTCGCGCCGCACGCCGCATCACGGCCAGTGCGGGACTTCCTCGAGGCCACCCGCCCCGGTCACTAAGCCGGCCGCAGCTGCAGCAGGCCCCGCAGCCGGGTGGCGGTCTCCCGCTCATCCAGGGCGTGGATCACCGTCATGCCCATCTGGTGAGCAGGCACCAGGTTCGCCTCGGTGTCATCGGCGAACACGCACGACGCGGCGGGCACGCCCAGCTGGTTCAGCGTCAGCTCGAAGATCGCCAGGTCCGGCTTGCGGATCCCGTGATCAGCCGACAGCACCACGACATCGAAGTCCCGCTGCAGGTTGTAAGCGGCGTACGGGTCGCACAGGTCACCCGGCCGGGCCAGCGAGTTCGATAGCACCGCTGTCCGTATCCCCGCCGTCCGCGCCTGCCGCGCGACCTTCAGCACGTCATAGGCCGGGAACAAGTCCTCCAGCAACCGTCCCATCAAGTTTGCGGGCGGGATGCCCAGTAGCGCGCCGAACCCCTCGTTCCAGTCCCGCTGGCTGATCTCCCCGAGTTCCAGCCGCCGGTATAGTTCCTGGCCCTCGGGACTAGCCCAGGCCCGCAGGAACCGCCCGGCCGGCAGGCGCTCGCGCACCTCGAACAGGTCGATCACTTCCACCATGTTGCTCGTGAGCACGCCCGCGAAATCCAGGATCAGCCCACCAAACCGACGTCCCACGATCGGCAACCTTATGCCGTCACCCAGACATCGCAGCACATCCGGCCTGACTCGTTGCGGGACAGCCGAAGGCCAAGGCGAGTCATCTCAAGCCGATCTCGCGTTCGCCGGTGTTCCAACCCCACGGAGGGGCACACCGCCTGGCCGGTGCTGCGGCTAGCTGAGTGCGCGGTTGGCGCGGATGCGGGCGGTGAACTGCGCCCAGGCGACCGGGGTCACGTGCAGGGTCAAGCCGTTGCCGGAGTCGGTGGTGTCGCGGATGAGGATCGCGCCGGGGGCGTGGCCCGCCTCAACGCAGGTTGCCGCTCCGCCGTTACTGTAGCTGGACGTGCGCCAGCCGTAGTTCACTGCTGCCGAGTCTTCCATCGCTCGATCGCCTCCGTTATGACTGCCCGTGAGTCCACGACATTGAGCGCGTAGCCCCGGATGTGCTCGAATAGCGCGATGACCCTGTCGGCCGAGGCTGGATCGTCCGTGACGTGGTCCTCCAAGGTCACCATGTCCACAGTATCGGCGATGGCCGACCCACTGGCGATCTCGAACTGGCCCTCAAATCCCGCGAAGTACCCAGTGTTGGGGACGACCTGGATCACCACGTTATTCCGGTGGGATAGCTCCAGCAGGTGCTCAAGCTGGGCAATCATGATCTCGGGGGTTCCGACAAGGCAGTCCAGCACCGGTGCGTAGATCAAAGCGGTGGCGTATGCGGGGTCCGGTCCATCGACCTTGGCATGCCGCCGGACTCGCAGCTCGGTCTGCTCGGCTGCCTCGGCGTCGTCCAGTCGGCCCTTCAGGAACATGGCGTGGGCGTACTCGCGGGTCTGAATCGGGCCGGGGACGACCAGGAGTCCCCACATTCGCAGCAGGGTTGCCTTCTCCTCGGCGGCGGCGTACTTCTCGAAGAATTCGCGGATGCCGCCCGCTCCGCGGGCGAGGGTCCAGATCTCCGTGAGGTAGAGGCGGGCTTCCTCGGTGACCTCACAGGCATCCAGCCAGGCCAGGAAGATGTCCATGGTGGGAACGTGCTTGCCGGTCTCGATCTTGGAGATCAGGTCGGGAGAGACGCCCAGTCGCCGGGCCAGCGGGGGCATGGTGGCGAAGCCCGCCGATTGCCGGATCCGCCGCAGGTGCTTGGCGAGCTTGCCCTTGGCGGTGGTGTCGGGTTCCGGGGTGCTGCTGGAGAGGGTCACGGAAGAGCCTCCGCTGGGAGCCGAAGGATCAGGAACGATCGCTGATGTGCATAGCGTAAGCCAATGTTTACATGGCACGGTGGATTTCCTGAGATAACACGCCGGATTTCGTGAACCGGAACCGCTGCCAGGGGCGCGGGCCATTCCGTGATTCTGGCATTCCCATCATCTGGCCCCGACGGAGCCGCACTGTGAATGGCATGGATTCCCGAACGCTGGTACCGCCTGTCATCCCTCCTCATCCTTCGTTGACCCATGGCAACTGGCTGGCCGGATTCCCACTGCGGTCTTTCCTGGAGCTGGGCGCGTACCGGAACGCGGCGGGCAGCGCGCGGGGTCACGCCCGAAATGTGCTAGCGGAATGGGGGCTGGGGCAGTTCACCGACGCGGTGGTCTTGCTGGTTTCGGAGATGATCACGAATTCCGTGGCGGCGACGGAAAAGGTGGCCTGGGAGGGGGGACTGCCGCCGGTCCGGTTGTGGATGCTCGGCGGCCCGGGGGCGGGCGGGACCGGGGAGGTGCTGCTGGTGGTGTGGGACGCCGTCGCTGAGGTCCCGGAGATGGGCACGGCGGGGCCGGAGGACGAGTCGGGGCGGGGGCTGGGAATCGTCCACTGGCTCAGCGGGCGGCAGTGGGACTGCTACCTCCCGCTCGCGCCGCATGGCGGGAAGGTCACCAGGGCGTTGCTTGATCACCCCTGGCGCGATCAGCCGCCTGATTAAGCCGGCGCGGCCGGGAAGACGGAGAAAACCGTGCCTCTCCTGACCTCCCGGCCGCGCCGCTGCGCTCCTCTAGTCGATGACGAGCAGAAAGGCAATCAGCATGACCGCTCAACGGTGCACGTGCGGATTCACCGAGGCTGATGAAGTAGACGAGACGGTAGTGGATCACCTTCTCTGGGTGTTCACGCCGCAAGGCGACACGGGCGCCGACGGGCGGGTCCACCTGGAAGGGACCTCGGAGCTGACCTGCCTTTGCGGGTTCCGAGCGGGCATGGCCGAAGAGTTGGATTCCCATTTCCTGGAGATGTTCATCCCGGCGGACGGGATAGACTCCGGCGGCGTCGAGCACAAGATGATTTGCGTTACGAGCGGCGAATCGTAGGCCCGCCGTGACCTGGTTAGATGAGTTGCTCGATGTGCTCGAAGATGTCGGCGTCGGTTTGCTGCTGCCATTCGGGGAGCTGGTCCCAGTCGGCGACGTAGGAGGCCTTATGGTGCCGAACCGTTCTGGCGCCGATCACCCGACGTTCCTACGCGCTGGATCGCGGGGACGCCCGTGAGGCAGTGACGAGCTTGGCGAGCTTGACTGCCATGCAGGCTGCCGCCCACGCGAAGCGCCAGGCCGATCTCCGGGCGGACGCTGCGCGACTGATGGCCGACCCAGAGTACACGGCCGAGGTCCGGGCGGTGCGCGCGGAACTGGACGAGCTCAGTGCATGGTGACGTCTATCGGCTGAAGAACCCACGCTCCCCGCAAGGGCATGAGCAACGTGGTGAGCGATATGCCGTAGTG
>JAICUO010000179.1 GCA_025935815.1 Streptosporangiaceae bacterium | reverse complement strand
GAAGTCCAGCACGACCGCAGACGCGGTGCCCGGCACCCCGTCGATGGCGGCGTCGCCTGAGTAGCGGACCACCCCGCCCGGGGTGGCGAACGTCGCCGTGACGAGCTGGCCGGTGTTGACCATCCGGATCCGCACGCGCGTCACGTCCTCGTGCGGCGCGGCGCGGTGGCCCGCGGGCACCACGCCGCGCTCGACCGCGAACGGGCCGATCCCGGCCAGGATGTTGCCGCAGTTCTGCTGGTCGGTCACGATCGGGGAGTCCACCATGACCTGCAGGAACAGGTAGTCGACGTCCACGCCAGGGTCAGCGGACGGGCCAATCACGGCGACCTTGGACGTCAGCGGGTGCGCCCCGCCGACGCCGTCGATCTGCCGGGGATCCGGGGAGCCCATGATGGCCAGCAGCAAGATATCGCGAGAGGCCGGGTCGGCCGGGAGGTCACCAGCGAGGAAGTAGGCGCCCTTGGACGTCCCGCCGCGCATCAGCATGCAGCGGATGCCAGCAGCGGGAAGCACAGGGCCGTCGGGCATGGTCATGGGGTCATAACTTCACCGGAACGGCGCGAGTATTCCTCGGCCGAGATGTACTCCAGCCGGGCCAGCTTCGGCCGCAGGTCGTACATGTCCAGGCCGAGGTCGCCGTCGGCTAGGCGTGCCCGGCTGGCGTCCTCCTTGGCGACCCGCGCCGCCGACGCGGTCACCGCGGCGGCGACATTGACCCGGGGCACCACGCACACGCCGTCGTCGTCGGCGACGACCGCGTCGCCGGGCCGGATGACCTGCCCGCCGATCACCACGGGCACGTTCACCGACCCGGTGGTCTCCTTGACCGTGCCCTGGGCGCTGATGCTCGCGCTCCACACCGGGAAGCCCATCTCGCGCAGCTCCTGGGAGTCGCGGACCCCGCCGGCGGTCACCAGCCCGCGCACGCCGTGCGCCCCCAGCGAGGTGGCCAGCAGCTCACCGAACGCGCCATCGGAGGACGGCGACGCCGTGGTGATCACGATGATGTCCCCCGGCCGGGCCTGCTCGACCGCCGCGTGGATCATCAGGTTGTCGCCGGGCCAGCACACCACGGTCAAGGCGGTGCCCGCGATCCGGGTGCCCTGCTGGTTCGGCCGGATCGCCGGGCCGAGGTAGCCCTCGCGGCCGATCGCCTCATGCACGGTGGCCACGCCGTACTCGGCGAGCTTGTCGACTTCCGTCAGGTCCGCGCGCGGCGGGTCGGTGACGACGACGTTAAGCAAGGGTGCCTCCTACAAGCTCGAGCCGGCCAGGGGAAAACGAAAACCATTAACTACGCGGTGTCGTCCTTGCGCCACTCGCCGGGCATACCCATACTTGGAGCATTATGTTAGCTGGCAGGCGATCTCATCACGGCCCCCACGTTTCGCTCGGCCCGCACACCCTCTCATGACGCCCCCGACCGGAAGCATGACCGAATGGGCTGGCTTACCACCTACGACCTCACGCAGTTCCGCATGGCGGCGGACACCTACCTCAAGAGCCGGGGTGCCGAGGGCACCCTGCTGCTGACTGCCGCCCGGGCCGTCCGGGGAGAGCAGCCGCTGTTCGGCTGGTGGGTCACGCCCGACGGCACCGAGGTCCGCGGCGCGTTCCTGCACGACACCCCGGAGTCGCTGCTCATCGCGGGCCGGGTGCCGGAGTTCGCCGCCGCGCTGGCGCCCGTGCTGTACCGGCTGGGGCGCGAGGTCTGCGGCGTGGACGCCGCCCCGGAGGCCGCCGACGCGTTCGCGGCGGCGTGGACCCAGCGCACTGGCCTGGCGGCCCGGCTGCACCGGCACGTGAAGGTCTACCGGATGGCCGGCCCGGCGCCGGACGCGGAAGGGCCCGCCGGGCGGGCGCGGGTCGCCACCCCCGAGGACACGCCGCTCCTGGTGGACTGGCTGCGCGCCTTCGGCACCGAGACCGGCGACTTCGCCCGGTCCCCCGAGGACGCCGCCGCGAGCCTCCTGGGCTACGGCGGGGCGATCTTCTGGGAGGCCGACGGGCAGGCGGTCGCGCTGGCCACCCTCACCCGGCCGGTGGAGCACGCCGTCCGGATCGTGGTGGTGTACACGCCGCAATCCGTCCGCCACCGCGGGTTCGCCTCCGCCGTCATGGTCGCCGCGAGCCGCGCGGCGCTGGCGCGCGATGAGGTCCGCGAGGTGCTGCTGATCAGCGACCGGACCTCGCCCATGCGCCGCGCCAACATCTTGGGTTACGAGATGGCCAGCGAGCGGGTCCAGGTGAAGTTCGGCCCGCCAACTGGCCCGATGCCCCGCCTGGCCGGCGCGATGCCCCGTCTGACCGGCCCCATGACCCGGCTGCGAGGTAGAGTCGGGCACGGCTGAGACAACTCATGGCAGGAAGGCCGGAAGAAGATCGTGTCCGTTATCGCGCGGATCGCCACCGAGCTTGGCGTCCGTGAGGGCCAGGTCGTCGCCGCTGTCGAGCTTCTCGACGGAGGCGCCACCGTTCCGTTCATCGCCCGCTACCGCAAGGAAGCCACCGGCACCCTCGACGACGCGCAACTGCGCACGCTGGAGGAGCGGCTGACATACCTGCGTGAGCTGGAGGAGCGGCGCGCCGCGATCCTCGCCTCCATCACCGAGCAGGGCAAGCTCACCGATGAGCTCAAGGCGCAGATCGAGGCGGCCGACACCAAGGCCCGGCTGGAGGACCTCTACCTCCCCTACAAGCCGAAGCGGCGGACCAAGGCCCAGATCGCCCGTGAGAACGGCCTCGAGCCGCTCGCCGACCTCCTGCTCGGCGACCCGTCGCACGACCCGAAGGCGGCCGCCGCCGACTACGTCACCGAGAACGTCGCCGACGCCGCCGCCGCCCTCGACGGCGCCCGCGCGATCCTCGTCGAGCGCTTCGGCGAGGACGCCGACCTGATCGGGACGCTGCGCGAGCGGATGTGGTCGCGCGGTGAGCTGATCGCGAAGGTGCGCGCGGGCAAGGAAGAAGCGGGCCGGAAGTACTCGGACTACTTCGACTTCGCCGAGCCGTTCGGCCGGCTCAGGGCGCACCGCATCCTCGCGATGTTCCGCGCGGAGAAAGAAGACGTCCTCGACCTCACCCTGGACCCCTGCGATGAGGGCGACCTGCAGGGCGACTACGAGCAGCCGATCGCCGAGCGCTTCGGCATCGCGGACCTCGGCCGCCCCGCCGACCGCTGGCTGGGCGACACCGTCCGCTGGGCGTGGCGCACCCGGATCCTCGTCCACCTCGGCATCGACTTGCGGATGCGGCTGTGGCAGGCGGCCGAGGCCGAGGCCGTCGACGTGTTCGCCGCCAACGTCCGCGACCTGCTGCTGGCCGCGCCCGCCGGGCAGCGGCCGACCCTCGGGCTGGACCCGGGCCTGCGCACCGGCGTGAAGGTCGCGGTGGTCGACAACACCGGCAAGGTCGTCGACACCCACACCATCTACCCGCACGCGCCCCGGCACGCCTGGGATGAGTCGCTGCACGTCCTGGCCGCGCTGTGCGCCCGGCACAAGGTCGAGCTGGTCTCCATCGGCAACGGCACCGCGTCCCGGGAGACCGACAAGCTCGCGGCCGAGCTGATCGCCAAGTACCCCGAGCTGACGCTCACCAAGATCGTCGTCTCCGAGGCGGGCGCGTCCGTCTACTCGGCCTCCGCCTACGCCTCGGCCGAGCTGCCCGAGCTGGATGTCTCGCTGCGCGGCGCGGTCTCCATCGCCCGAAGGCTCCAAGACCCCCTCGCCGAGCTGGTCAAGATCGACCCGAAGTCGATTGGCGTCGGCCAGTACCAGCACGATGTCGCCGGCACCAAGCTGGAGCGCTCCCTGGACGCCGTGGTCGAGGACTGCGTGAACGCGGTGGGGGTCGACCTGAACACCGCGTCGCGCCCGTTGCTGGCCCGCGTCTCCGGCATCACCGACAGCCTGGCGGGCGCGATAGTCTCCCACCGGGACGCGCGCGGCGCCTTCGCGACCCGCCAGCAGCTGCTGGACGTCCCCAGGCTCGGGCCGAAGGCGTTCGAGCAGTGCGCGGGGTTCCTGCGCATCCGCGGCGGCGGCAACCCGCTGGACGCCTCCAGCGTGCACCCGGAGTCCTACCCGGTGGTCCAGCGGATCCTGGCTCGCGTCGGGGCGGACGTGCCGGGGCTGGTCGGCAACCCGACGGTCCTGCGGTCCCTCAAGCCGCAGGACTTCACCGATGAGTCGACCGGCCTGCCGACGGTCAGCGACATCCTGCGCGAGCTGGAAAAGCCCGGCCGTGACCCGCGCCCGGAGTTCCAGACCGCGACCTTCGCCGAGGGCGTCCACGAGCTGACGGACCTAGAGCCGGGCATGGTGCTGGAGGGCGTCGTCACCAACGTGGCGGCCTTCGGCGCTTTCGTCGACATCGGCGTCCACCAGGACGGCCTCGTGCACGTGTCGGCCATGTCGGCGTCCTTCGTGTCCGACCCGCGCGACGTCGCCAAGTCCGGTGACGTCGTCCGCGTCAAGGTCTTGTCCGTCGACATCCCTCGCAAGCGCATCTCGCTCACCTTGCGCCTCGACGACCCGGCCGAGGGAGGGCCCGCCCGCGGTGACCGCGGCGGTGCTCCGCGCGGCGGTGCTCCCCGAGGTCAGGGGCCGGCGTCCACTTCCGTCGATGGGCACGCAACGGGCGGTGCCGGCTCCGGGTCGTCCCCTTCCCGCGGCCGGGACGGCGAACGGCGCGATGGTGCTCCGCGGGGAGGCGACCGGCGTGACGGCGGCCGCGGCGGTCAGCGTGACGGCAGGCGCGGCGGCCAGGGTGGCCGCGGCGGCGATGGCGCCGCGCGCGGCGGCAACTCGTCCGCTCCGCCCCCGAGCGGCGCGATGGCCGACGCCCTCAGGCGGGCCGGCCTGGTCGGCGGCAACTCCGGCGACAAGCGCAAGGATCGCCCCTAGCGGGCGGGCGGAGACGGCAGGCCGCGAGCAGTGGCCCGTCCTCGTTAGGTGAAGTGCGGCATCACCTCGGTGGCGAGGAGCGCGGCCGATTGCAGTGCCTCGTCCTTGGTCATGTCGCCGAAGCAGGTCTCCAGGGCCATGTACGTCACGCCCGCCATGTCGCGGTGGCGGGCGACCCACTCCCGGGCGCCCGCGGGGTCGCCGGCGTAGAAGTGGCCGGTGGCGTGGATGCCCTCGTAATCGTCGGCGGGAAAGATCGGCGGCGGCGCGATGCCGGCCTTCTCCCACAGGTAGAACAGGCTGTGCCGGAACCGCGCGAAGGCCCGGTTGGCGATCTTCATCGCCTCCTCGCTGGTCGGCGCGATGACCAGGTTGCGGGCGATCCCGAGCGGGGGCAGGTCCTCAGGGGCCCGCCCGGCGGAGGCCCACTCGGCCCGGTAGGCGTCGGTGAGCGGCCGGACGGCGGGCGAGGGGACCAGCGCGATCATCGGCATGCCGAGCCGCGCGCACCACTGCGCCTTCGACAGCGTCCGGGTGCCGTACCACAGCGGCGGGTGCGGCCGCTGCACCGGGTGCGAGACCACCGGCGCGTCGGTGAGCGTGTAGTGCTTGCCCGCGTGGGTCACGCTGTCGGAGGTCAGCCCCTGCCGCAAGATCTCGAACGCCTCGTCAAAGCGCTCCTGGGCCTCCTCCTCGCCGGACACGCCGTGGAAGGCCAGCTCGGCCGGGGACACGCCGCGACCGACGCCGAGGTCGAGCCGCCCGTTGCTGAGCTGGTCGAGGGTGACGGCCTCCTCCAGGACGCGCATCGGGTGATACAGCGACAAGATCGTGATGAGCGTGCCGAGCCGGATCCGCGTGGTGCGCTGGGCGGCCGCCGCCAGCATGAGGTGCGGTGACGGGGTGATCGCCAGCGGCGTGCCGTGGTGCTCGGTGAGGTGGTAGCCGTGAATGCCGAGCCGGTCGTAGGCCTCGATCAGCTCCAGCCGCTCGGCGATCTGCTGGCCATGCGGCCGTCCCGAGTCGTCGTTGTGATCAATGATCCCAAAGTGCATGATCGCACGGTATTCCGCCAGGCCACCGCGCACTAGGTCCGCGGCGCACGAGCTGGTGGCACTGGGGATGAGGACAAGGCCGGGTGATGTTGAATAGTGCCGTGGCGGATATCGCGGAGTTCAGGAAGCTGATCGGCGGGGACCACGGCCTGGTGGTCGTGTCTACCCTGCGCGAGAACGGGACCATCGCCTCGTCGGTGGTCAACGCGGGCGTGCTCCCGCACCCGGTGACCGGTGAGCCGGTCGTGGGCATGGTCATCCAGGGCGACGCCCGCAAGCTGGAGCACCTGCGCGCCCGGCCGCGGGCGACATTGACGATCCGGGCCGGCTGGCAGTGGGCCACCGTCGAGGGGCCCGCGGAGCTGGCCGGCCCGGCCGACCCGCTGCCGGGGGTGGACGCCGAGCGGGTCCGGCTGCTGCTGCGGGAGATCTTCACCGCCGCGGGCGGCACCCATGAGGACTTCGGCGAATACGACCGGGTCATGCTGGCTGAGGGACGCACCGCGGTCTTGGTCCGCGCCGAGCGCGTCTACTCCAACCGCGGCCAGTAAGTCGCGCAGCAGGCTCAGGGCGCAGCGGACGGTCTCAGCGCGGGGCCTTCGCGACGGCGATCCGGGAGTCGGCGGCCAGCCGTCGCCCCGCTACGCTGGGATGGTGATGGACGCGCAGCGAAGGCTGGTCCGGGTGCCGGACGGCCGGGACATTGAGGTACTCCTGGCCGGGCCCGAGGACGGGCTGCCGCTCATCGTCCACGAGGGCACCCCCCTCGGCCTGGTAACCCCGCCGCAGACGGTCGAAGCGGCCGGGGCACGGGGGCTGCGTTATGTCCAGATCGCCCGCCCTGGCTATGAGGGATCAACGCCGCGGCCCGGGCGCCGGGTGGCGGACGTGGCCCCGGACGTCGCCGCCGTCGCGGACTCGCTCGGCGCGCGGGAGTTCGTCTCGATCGGCATGTCCGGCGGCGGCCCGCACGCCCTGGCCAGCGCGGCCTGCCTGCCCGGCCGCTGCCTGGCCGCCGCGTCCATCGCCGGGGTCGGACCCTACCGCGCGGACGGCCTGGACTTCCTGGACGGGATGGGCCCGGAGAACCACGCCGAGTTCGGCGCCGCCTTCCTGGGCGCCAGCGCCCTCGAGCCGTACCTGGAGAAGGAGGCCGCGGCCCTCGCCGAGGTCACCGCCGGGGACATCATCGCGGCCATGGGCGGCCTGATCTCAGCGGCCGACGCGGCGGTCATGACCGGGGAGCACGCGGAACTGCTGGCCGGCGGGCTGCGCGCCGCCCTGCGGGCCGGCCTGGCCGGATGGCGCGACGATGACCTGGCCTTCGTCGCCGACTGGGGGTTCAGCCTGGAGGCCCTGGCGGGCCGGGTGGCGATCTGGCAAGGAGACCAGGACCGGATGGTCCCGTTCACGCACGGCCAGTGGCTCGCCGCCCGCATTCCGGGGGCGCGCGCCCACCTGGAGCGGGGCGAGGGCCACCTCACCATGACGGTCACCGCCATCGGCCGTATCCTGGATGACCTGCTCGACGTGGCCGGACGCCGGCCGAGGTGACGGGCCCGAGCGCAGAAGATGAGGGGATCGCCGTTGTCCAGCCAGCAGGATGGCCCGCAGGACGAGCCGTTCGCCGGGGTCCCGGATGCCTTCGGGCGGCTGTGGACGCCGCACCGCATGGCCTACATCAAGGGCGAGGGCAAGCCGACGGGCCCCGGCGCGCATGAGGGATGCCCGTTTTGCGTGGTGCCGACCATGTCGGACGAGGAAGGCCTGATCGTCGCGCGCGGTGCGCTGGTCTACGGGGTGCTCAACCTATACCCGTACACCAGCGGTCACGTGCTGGTCGTCCCCTACCGGCACGTCTCTGACTACACGGACCTGACCCCCGATGAGACCGCCGAGTTCTCCGCCCTCACGAAGCAGGCGATCGCGGCGCTGCACGCCTCCTCCGCCCCGCATGGCTTCAACGTCGGCATGAACCTCGGCACCGTCGCTGGCGCCGGAATCGCCGCCCACCTGCACCAGCACGTGGTGCCCCGGTGGGGCGGCGACGCGAATTTCATGCCCGTGGTCGGCCAGACCCGGGTCCTCCCGCAGCTGCTGGCCGACACCCGCAAGCTCCTCGCGGACGCCTGGCCCGCCGGCGACTGACGGCGGCTAGCCCATCCCTCGACGACCCAGACGTCGTGCAGCTGCTCGATGCCGTCAACGTAAGGCCCTGACTGGCTCCCCGGGCCGGGGTGGCCGGCGCCGGCCCGGGGAGCCCAGGTCGCCGTCCTTACGCGGGGCGGGAGTCGCTGGCCACCTTGGCGGCCAGGTGGGAGGGCAGTGGCTCGTGCCGCAGGTAGCCGCGGGTAAACGAGCCGGTGCCGTGGGAGACCGAGCGCAGGTCGATGGAGTACCGGGTGATCTCCAGCTCCGGAACCTCGGCCCGGATCAGCGTGCGCCCGGTGCCGACCGGCTCAGTGCCGAGAACCCGGCCGCGACGGCCCGACAGGTCGGACATGACCGCCCCGACGTAGTCGTCGGGGACGAGGATGGACACCTCGTCGACCGGCTCCAGCAGGCACGGGGCCGCCTTCTCGGCCGCGTCCCGCAGGGCCGCCCGGCCCGCCTTCTGGAACGCCATGTCGGAGGAGTCGACCGAGTGCGCCTTCCCGTCGTACAGCGTGACCCGCACCCCGGTCATCGGGTAGCCGGCCAGCACGCCCTGCTCCATCTGCGCCCGGACGCCCTTTTCGACCGACGGGATGTACTGCCGGGGGACGACGCCGCCGACGATCTTGTCGACGAACTCGAAGCCCGCGGCGTCCGGCAGCGGCTCCACCTCGATGTGGCAGATGCCGTACTCGCCGTGCCCGCCGGTCTGCTTGACGGTCCGGCCCAGGCCCTGCGCCTTGGTGCCGATGGTCTCCCGCAGCGGGACCCGCAGGTTCACGGTGTCCACGCCGACGCCGTACCGGGTCGACAGGCGGTCCAGCAGCACGTCGGCGTGCGCCTCGCCCATGCACCACAAGACGAGCTGGCGGGTCTCGGGATTGTTCTCCAGCCGCAGCGTGGGGTCCTCGGCGACCAGCCGGTTAAGGCCCTGCGACAGCTTGTCCTCATCGGCCTTGGACTTGGCGACGATCGCGACCGGCAGCAGCGGGTCGGGCATCGCCCACGGCTCCATGAGCAGCGGGCCGCCCGGGTCCGACAGGGTGTCGCCGGTCTCGGCGGTGCCGAGCTTGGCCACCGCGCAGATGCTCCCGGCCGGGCATTCCGGCAGCGGGCGCTGCTGCTTGCCCAGCGGGTAGGTCAGCGCGCCGACCCGCTCGTCGTCGTCATGGTCGGCGTGCCCGCGCTCGGCGCGGCCGTGCCCGGAGACGTGGACCGCCATGTCGGGGCGCAGCGTGCCGGAGAACACTCGCACCAGGCTGATCCGGCCGACGAACTGGTCGGAGGTGGTCTTGACGACCTCGGCCAGCAGCGGGCCGTCCGGGTCGCAGGCCAGCCCGCTGACCGGCTTGCCGTCGATCTTCGTCACCGGCGGGAGGGGGTGCTCCAGGGCCGACGGGAACGCCTCGGTCATCACCTCGAGGAGCTCGGCCATGCCGATGCCCTGGGTGGCGGACACGGCCAGGACGGGATAGAAGCTGCCCCGCGCGACGGCCTTCTCCAGGTCGGAGACGAGGACGTCGGTGCCGATCTCCTCGCCGGACAGGTACCGGTCCATGAGGCTCTCGTCTTCGCTTTCGGTGATGATGCCCTCGATGAGCTCATCACGCGGGCCGGCCATGCGGGCCTGGTGGGCGTCGGACGGCGTGCCCTCGGCGCGCTTGCCGCCGGAGTAGTCGTAAAGCCGTTGCGACAGCAGGCCAATCAGCCCGGTCACGCCGGAGCCAGAGCCAGGGGGCACGGGCAGGTACAGCGGAAGGACACCGTCGCCGAACGCCGCGCGGCATGCCTCCAGGGCGGCGCCGAAGTCGGCGCGCTGGTGGTCGACCTTGGTGATGACGACGGCGCGGGGCATGCCCACCGCGGCGCACTCGTCCCACAGCAGCTTGGTGACGCCATCGACGCCATTGGTGGCCGAGACGGCGAACAGCGCGCAGTCCGCGGCCCGCAGGCCGGCCCGCAGGTCGCCGGTGAAGTCGGCGTATCCGGGGGTGTCGAGCAGGTTGACCGTTGTTCCGTTATGGACCAGAGGTGCCAGGGTCAGGTTGACTGACCGCTTTTGCCGGATTTCGACTTCGTCGAAATCGGAAACCGTCGTGCCGTCTTCGACCCGCCCCGGCCGCTGGGTCGTTCCGGTCCATCCGAGCAGCGCCTCCACGAGGGTGGTCTTACCGCTGCCTGAATGGCCGACGAGCACGACGTTACGTACATTGCCTGCGCTTGCCGTCACTCCGATCGCCTCCTTGCGCTCGATGACCTGCGGGATGCTCGCGCGCACCGGGCAGGTCCCCCGGGGACGGGACCTGCCCCCTGGGAGGTATTCAGCCGTTCTCAAAGACTGAACCCGAAGGGCCGGTTACCACAACCCCCAGCAGGGGAATCCGTTGGATGGCTAGCAGGTAGCCGGCGGCGGAACGGGGGCGAGAGCACGCGGCGTCTGGTAGAGCGGAACGGTAAGATCGCGACGTCTATGCTCAACTTCCTCCGCCCTGGAATCGCGCGCCTGCTCAACCCCGTAGGGCAGGCCCTCGCGCGCACGCCGGTCACCCCCAACATGATCACCGTGATCGGCACTGTCGGGGTGTCCGGCGCCGCGTTGTCGATGTTTCCCATCGGGGAGCTGTTCCCCGGCGCGCTGACTGCGACGTTTTTCGTCTTCACCGACATGCTGGACGGGCTGCTGGCCCGGCTGAAGGGGAACTCGGGGCCGTTCGGCGCCTTCCTCGACTCGACCATGGACCGGTTCGCGGACGCGTCGATCTTCGGCGGCATGGTGATCTGGTTCTTCCTGGGCGGGCGCAACCCGCTGCTGGGCATGGTGACGTTGTTCTGCCTGGCCTGCGGGTTCCTGGTGTCGTACGTCAAGGCGCGGGCGCAGGGCCTGGGGCTTCGGTGTGACGTGGGCCTCATCGAGCGGCCCGAGCGGATGCTGATCGGCCTCACCTCGGTGGGGCTGTCCGGGCTGGGCGTGCCCTATATCCTGCCCATCGGCTTGTGGGGGCTGGCCGCGGGCAGCCTGTTCACCCTCGGCCAGCGGATCCGCGCCGTCCACCAGGCGGCGGCTATGAGCGCGGCCGGAGAGGCAGGAGAGGTGGAAGTGGAAGGGGAAGCGCGCGGGTGATCAAGGATCAGGTGGTCAGCGCCGCGTTCAAGGCAGGCTGGAACCTAGTCTGCCGGCTGCCGGAGACGTGGGCCCGGCGGCTGTTCACGTTCGGCGCCGACATCGCCTGGCGACGCCAGGGCGGCGGCGTCCAGGTCCTCGAGGGCAACCTGCTGCGGGTCCTGGGACCGGACACCGACGGCGCCGAGCTGCGCGCCATGTCCCGCGCGGTCATGCGCTCCTACGGCCGCTACTACATGGAGACGTTCCGGCTGCAGGGCATCCCGGCCGAGCGCCTCCTGGCCGGGATGCACAACGACAGCCCGAACGTCCCGCTCACCATGGAGTACCTCCAGCAGGGCCGGGGCGTCATCTACGCGCTCCCGCACAGCGGGCAGTACGAGGCGGCCGGCAAGTGGATCATCGCCAAGGGCGCCGGCTCGTTCACCACCGTCGCCGAGCGGCTGAAGCCCGAGTCGGTGTTCCAGCAATTCCTGAAGTACCGCCAGGGCCTCGGGATGGAAGTGCTGCCAACCACAGGCGGCCAGCATCCGTTCGGAGTGATGGCCCAGAGGCTGCGGGCCGGGAAACTGGTCTGCCTGGTCGCCGACCGGGACCTGTCCGAGGCCGGGGTTGAGGTCGACTTCTTCGGCGAGAAGGCGCTGATGCCGGCCGGCCCGGCGGCGCTGGCCATCCAGACCGGCGCGGCGCTGATGCCGGTCTCCTGCTGGTTCGTCGGCGCGGACGAATGGGGGACCTACGTTCACGACGAGATCCCGGTCCCGGCCGACGGGGACCGCAAGGCGAAGGTCGCCGCGATGACGCAGCAGCTGGCCACCGCCTTCGAGCAGGGCATCCGCGAGCACCCCGAGGACTGGCACATGCTGCAGCGGCTGTTCGTGGCCGACCTCGACCCGGGCCGGCTCGCCCGGCGTGACAGCCGGGGAAGCGCCCCTGAGGCCGCGGGCACCCGATGAGGATCGGCATCGCCTGCCCGTACTCCTGGGACGTCCCGGGCGGGGTGCAGTCGCACATCAGGGACCTGGCCGAGGCGTTGCTGGAGCTCGGGCACGAGGTCAGCGTGATCGCGCCGGCCGATGAGGACCGGCCGGTGCCCGGCTACGTGGTCCCGGCGGGCAAGGCCATGCCGGTGCCCTACAACGGGTCGGTGGCCCGGCTGGCGTTCGGCCCCCTGTCGCTGAACCGGGTCCGGCGCTGGCTCAAGGACGGCAGCTTCGACGTGCTGCACGTGCACGAGCCGGCCGTGCCCAGCCTGTCACTGCTCGCCTGCTGGGTCGCGGCCGGCCCGATCGTGGCCACCATGCACACGGCCATGCCGCGCTCGCGGGTGATGCTGGCCGCCAGCGCGGCGCTGCGCACCGCGATCGAGAAGATCGACGGGCGCATCGCGGTCTCCGAGGCCGCGCGGACGACCCTGGTTGAGCACCTGGGCGGCGACGCGGTGCTCATCCCCAACGGAGTCGCGACGCGCCGCTTCCGG
>JAICUO010000306.1 GCA_025935815.1 Streptosporangiaceae bacterium | reverse complement strand
CGGTGACCTGATTTGCCGGCCGAACAACCAGCCCGCCGCCGCCCAGGACGTCGAGGGCATGGTCTGCTGGATGAGCGCCGACCGGCCGCTGGCGCCGCGGACCCGGCTGATCGTCAAGCACACCACCCGCACCGTCAAGGGCATCGTCACCGACCTGCACTACCGGATCGACGTCAACACGCTGCACCGCGACGAGTCAGCGACCCAGCTCGGCTTGAACGAGATCGGCCGGATCAAGCTGCGGCTCACCCAGCCGGTCTTCGTCGACCCGTACTCGCGCAACCGGCAGACCGGCGGCCTGATCCTCATGGACGAGGCCACCAATGCCACCGTCGGCGCCGTGGTGATCAGGGAAGCCCGCTGACGACCCGCTGGTCGGCAGGGGGAACTAGGTACCCGCCGCGGGCGGGCTTGAGGATAACTTGTCCACTATGCTGACGCCTTTTAAGGATCTGGACGACTACCTGGCCATACCGCGCGTTACCGGCCTGCGGCTGTCTCCGGACGGGACGTGGCTCGCGGCCAGCGTGGCGACCGTCTCCGCTGACCGCAAGCAGATGCTGTCGTCGATCTGGCGGATCGACCCGGCCGGCGGGCCGCCGCGCCGGCTGACCCGCTCGGCCGAGGGCGAGGGCAGCCCGCGGTTCCTGCCGGACGGTTCGCTGCTGTTCATCTCCAAGCGGCCCGGACCCGACGGGAGCGACAGCGGCACCGGGGCCAAGCCCGCGCTCTGGCTGCTGCCCGCGGACGGCGGCGAGGCCCGCGTCATCGCCAGCCTCCCGGGAGGCATCAGCGCGGTGCACACCGGATCCGGCGGCGGGATCGTCGTCGCCGGGGCGGTCATGGACGCCATCCGCGCCGACTTCGCCTCAGACGCCAGCACGGCCGAGGCGGACGAGCGACTGCGCGCGGCGCGCGCGGACGCCGGGGTCGGCGCGGTCTTGCACGAGTCAGGGATCGTGCGGTTCTGGGACTCCGACCTCGGTCCGGATGACCTGCGGCTCTTCACGGTCACCGAGGACAGCCCGCCCCGGGACCTTACACCGGACGCGTCCCGCGCGTTCGTCGAGCACACGTTCGCGGTCAGCCCGGACGGGGCCTGGGCCGCCACCAGCTGGTACTGGTGGCACGGCGAGCGGTACCACTGCGACCTGGTACTGATCGAGATCGCCACCGGCAACCGCAAGGTCTTGCTGTCCGCCCCGGACGCGGACTTCCACAACCCGAGCTTCGCGCCCGACGGGCGCTCGCTCGCCTGCGTGCGGGCGGCGCACGACCGCCAAGACGGGCCCGGAGACTCCACCTTGGTGCTGGTCAGCCTCGATCCCGGCGGCGAGCCTGCCGACCTCCTGCCGGGATTCGACCGGCAGCCAGGTGAGCTCGCGTGGGAACCCGAGGGGCGTTGCGGATACTTCTGCGCCGATGACGGGGGACGCCGGCCGGTGTTCCGGGCGGACCTGGCGCGGGCCGAGGTCACCCGGGTCACCGCCGATGGCGGCCACTACACCGAGCTGGCCGCGTCCCCGGACGGCACGGTACTGTACGCGCTGCGGGATTCAGTCGGCGAGCCGCCCGCGCCAGTGCGAATCGACGTGGCCACCGGCGAGTTCGAGCGGCTGGCGGCGCCCGGCCAGCAGCCTCCCGTGCCGGGCACCTTGACCGAGGTGGCCGCCGTGGCTGACGACGGGCAGCCCCTGCGGGCCTGGCTCGCGCTCCCGGAGGGAGCGTCCGCCGGATCGCCCGCCCCGCTGCTGCTGTGGGTGCACGGCGGGCCCCGCAACAGCTGGAACTCCTGGTCGTGGCGATGGAACCCCTGGCTGATGGCCGCCCGGGGGTACGCCGTGCTGCTGCCCGACCCGTCGCTGTCGACCGGGTACGGGCTGCACCACATCAAGCGCGGCTACCGCGCCTGGGGACCCCGCACGTTTGGCGACGTGATGGCGATCACCGATGCCGCCGTGGCGCGCGAGGACGTGGACGGGACGCGCACCGCGATGATGGGGGGATCGTTCGGCGGGTACCTGGCCAACTGGATCGCCGGGCACACCGGGCGGTTCAACGCGATCGTCAGCCACGCGTCGCTGTGGGCGATGGACCAGATGATGGCGACGACGGACGCCCCCGCCAGCTTCCTGCCGGAATTCGCCGACCCTGAGGTGCTGGCGGCCAACTCCCCGCACCGCTTCGTCGCCGCGATCACCACCCCGATGCTGGTGATCCACGGGGACCGGGACTACCGGGTGCCCATCGGCGAGGCCCTGCGGCTGTGGTGGGACCTGCAACGGCACGGGAAGACCGTCAAGTTCCTGTACTTCCCCGACGAGAACCACTGGGTCCTGTCGCCCGGCAACGTCCGCGCCTGGTACTCCACCGTCCACGCGTTCCTTGCCCATTACGTCCTCGACGAGCCCTGGCAACGCCCCGACCTGCTCTAGCCGCCCGGCGAGCGCTCTTCGGTCCAGCAGCCGGCTATCCGAACTGGGAGATCAAGAAGTACTGGGCGGTCGTACCGTTGCAGCGGTATGTCTGCATCGGAACCCCGCCGGAGTTCCTCCCGCCGGGCACGTCGAGGCAGTAGCCGGTGGTGCCGGAGACCCGCGTCTGGATTGGCCACAGGTTGGGGAATGGGGCCTGGCCGGAGGGCGTCGGCCACTGCCAGCGTTCGTTGCTATCGCCGGAGCTGCAGGGCCACAAGTCGACGACACCGCCGTTGACAGCTCCGTTGAGGGCTTCCAGGCACCGTCCGATCGCGACGTTCTCGAACTTGTACTGGTCGCCGCCGATGGAGATCGGCAGCCACTGCTGGTAGGGGTTGGTGCCGGTCGTATCGCAGTACTGCTGGCTGACGAACGTCCCCGTGGGACCGCCAGTGTCGCCCTGCATGCACAAGGGGGGCGTGTTAGCTCCCGCCAGGGTAAAGATCTGGAAGTAGGCAGCGGGCGTGCTGGAGTCAGCGGGCGCCGCGGCCGCCGTGAGGCCGGCGACCGTCATCGCGGCCGCCAGCAGGCCGGACAGCTTTCTGGGCAAGCGCATGGTTTTCCCTTCCTGGGCGCGGGCGGGAAGGAGGTGTCCCGCCTCTCGCAACGTGGCGCGCGCTGCTGAAACGGCACTGAAGCGACGCTGGAGCCATGCACTCCCGGGGGCGGTGGCGGGATTACTCCCGCTCTGCGGGGGCCACTCGCGCCACCGCCCGCTGGCGGCTAGGCGGGCTGGGTGATCAAGTAGCCCTGGGCGTACGTGTTGTTGCAGTGGTACAGCTGCAGCGAGATCCCGATGGCGGTCGACGCCCCGGGGACGTCGAGGCAGTACCCGGTGCTGCCGGAGACCCGCGACTGGATCACGCCCTGGTCGGGGAATACGCTCCCGCCGGGATTGAGGTCGTTCCAGGCCCAGTTGGTGTTGCTTTCGGTGGAGTCGCAGAACCACAAGGCGACGGGCTGGGCGTTGACCGCCCCGAACCGGGCCTCCAGGCACATCTTGGTCGCGACATTCTCGAACTTGTAGCCGTTGCCGCCTAGGGAGATCGGCTGCCACAGCTGATCGGTGGCGGTGAACGTCGGGTCGCAGTAGTGCTGCGTGACGGTACTGCCCAAGGGGCCGCCCAGGTCGCCTTGCACGCATTCTTCGAGGGCGCTAACGCCGTAGAAGGTCCTGATCTGCCAGTAGGGACTGCTGGCGCGCGCGGGCGCCGCGGCGGCAGTAAGGCCGGCCGCCATCATCGCGGCCGCCAGCAGGCCGCCGAACTTTCGGGACAAGCGCATGGTTTCCTCTTATGGAGCATAGGCCGGGGAGGGACTGTCCCGCCCCGGCGCAACCTTGCCGCACGCGGCTGGCACAGCGCTGAAGCGCTGCTGGAAGTGACGATGCCCGGGAGGCTAGCCCTCCTCTACTCAACGAGTCCCCACGCCTGCGCATGCTCCCCGCCGCGCATGCCGGGGCCGCACGCCGTCCGCCCGGGTCCTCGCCCCGTCCGGAACCTCTGCCGGTCAGTCGAATAAAGATCTTTATGCTACCGATTGTGATATCGAGGATTAGCTGCGATGATGGTGGTAGGTCCGATGTGAGCGCCGGCGGTTCAGGCCGGATGCGAGCCCGCCCCAGGCGGGCCGCCAGCCCCGGGCCGCCAATCCTGCCAGCGGGGAGGTGATCCAGCATGTGCAGCCGTGGCGAGGCGTTGCCGGGCGATGCGGCGGAGGCGCTGCGCATGCTGGACGCGGCCCTGGACTACCTCAACGGCCCGCTGTCAGGGGAGCTGCCGCCCGGCGCGCACGGGGATGCGCTGCTGGCCCTGGGGCAGGCCAGCGCCAAGCTGGCCGCCGCCCGGTCGGCGGTGCTGTCGCGGTTTGACGCGGCCCGCGGGTACGGCGCGGACGGGTACGGCAGCTCGCGCAGCTGGCTGGCGGCCAAAGGCCGGGTCACGACGAAGGCGGCGGGCGCCGAGGTGCGGCGGATGCGGCAGTTGCGCCGCCACCCGGTGATCGCGGAGGCGCTGGCGCGCGGGGAGGCCAGCGAGTCATGGGCCGCGGAGATGGCCGAGTGGACGCGCAGGCTTCCGCCGGAGCTGCGCGAGGGCGTCGACAAGCTGCTGGTCGACACCGCCGCCGCCGGGGCGAACCTGGAGGACCTGGCGGTCGTAGCCCGCGCCGCCTACGAGCGGTGGCGATCCCAGCAGCCCGATCCCGACGATGGCGATGACGGGCTGGAGGAACGGTACCTGAAGCTGGGCACCACCATCGACAACGCCGGGCGGATCACCGGGGACCTGACCCCGCAGGCCACCGCCGCCGTCCGGCGGTCCTGGAGGCGCTGGGAACAAGCGCGGCCCCGAGGATGACCGCAGCGAGCCGCAGCGCTTCCATGACGCGCTGCAGGAGGCATGCGAGCTGCTGATCCGCGCGGACATGGTGCCGGGCCGGGCCGGGGCCGATACCCGGGTGGACGTCGTGATCTCCCTCGCCGAGCTGCTGGACCTGCCGGGAGCTGGGCGGTTGACCCAGGCGTGGCTGGCCGCGCTGGCCGGCGAGCACGCTCACCTGGCTGGCAAGGGCGCGCAGGCCGCCGCGTGCGACGCCGTCATCACCCCGGTCGTCACCGGCCACCCCCGCCTGGCCATCGTCGACCAGATGATCGACATCATCGTGGCCTGCCTCGACCCGGCCCAGGACACCCCGGCCGGGACACTGTCTTGGGCGGCGCTGTCTCAGGAGGCGCGGCAGGCGGTCCGGTACGCCATCGCCCGGCTTGCCGTCGACCTCGTCTCCGGCCCCGGAGGCCTCGCCGCGACCTTGCGCCAGGGCCTGCTCCCGTCGCCGTGCAACACCAAGCCGGTCATCCTCGACGTCGGCCACTCCAGCCAGATCCCCGGCGCGATCCGGCGCGCGGTCGCGCTACGTGCCCGGCACTGCGAATGGCCCGGCTGCCGCAAGCGACCCGCCGCCTGCGACGTCCACCACCTGCGCCACAAGCGCGACGGTGGCGACACCTCTGTTCAAAATTGTGTCATGCTCTGTCAGTTTCACCATGACATCTGCATACACCGGTGGGGCTGGCAGCTCACCTTGCACCCCGACGGCACCACCACCGCGTACGGGCCGCGCGGGCAGGTTATCCACAGCCACGCAGCACCCGGCGATAACAGCCACGTCCACAGCACCGGGCCACCCGGCACCGGGGCAACCTCGGCGCGCCCGGCGCAGCCGAGACGATTCGCCACGGGCCTGACATCTACCACGGGGGCTGGGCCCGCCGGATCAGTAGGCGCGCCGGGCAACCCGGGCTCTTTCGACTGCGCGCCCGCGGGGCAGATAAGTTCGAGTCGTGACGCGCGCTGACCTTGAAAAGAAGCCCGCCGAGGTGGCGGCGATGTTCGACGCCCTCGCCGGGCGGTACGACCTGATGAACGACCTCATGTCGATGGGCCAGGTCCGGCTGTGGCGGCAGCGGGTCCGGCGCATCCTGGCGCCGCTGCCGGGCGAGCGGGTGCTGGACCTGGCGGCCGGGACGGGCACGTCCTCGGAGGTGTTCGCCGAGGCGGGCGCGGACTGCGTCGCCTGCGACTTCTCACTTGGCATGCTGACGTCGGGCAAGAGGCGGCTGGGGGACTCCGGCGCGGGCAAAGGGGCCCTCGAAGGCAGGGCGGGATTCGAAGGCAGGGTGGCCTTCGCGGCCGGGGACGCGGTGCGGCTGCCGTTCCGCGACGATTCCTTTGACGCGGTATCGATTTCATTTGGATTGCGAAACGTTCACGGCACCCAGGCTGCCCTGGAGGAGATGTACCGGGTCACCCGGCCCGGCGGGCGCCTCGTCGTCTGCGAATTCAGCCGGATCACAGTTCCGCCCGTCGATATGCTTTACCGGCGCTACCTGACCGCCGTCTTGCCCGCGATCGCCCGGCGCGTGGCCCGCAACCCCGTTGCTTACGATTACCTGGCCGAGTCGATTACTGACTGGCCGGCGCAGCGAGAACTGGCTGACGTTATCCGTGCCGCGGGCTGGTCGTCGGTGAAGTGGCGTAACGTAACCCTCGGCGTGGTGGCCATCCACGTCGGCCGCAAGCTGCGTGTCCCCGCCTGACGAGGTTCCCCCGCTGTGAAAGGGTGGACCGGCTCGGGCAGGGGAGGGGCGTTGAGCCGCGCTTCGTCAGCTCGGAGTAAACTGATGGCAAAGCTTTTGTGAAGGCGTTCACAAGAGGATTAGGCGTCCGCGGCGCACGGGCGGACAACGCAATGCGAACAAGCACTGACCCGGGACCTGACACGTGAGCAACCAAGGCATGCCAGCGGACGACGCCGATGTCATCGTCGTAGGCGCCGGCCCGTCCGGCGCGACCACGGCCTACTACCTAGCCCAGGCCGGGGTCAACGTGCTGTTGCTGGAAAAGGCCCGGTTCCCGCGCGAGAAGGTCTGCGGTGACGGGCTCACCCCCCGCGCGGTCAAGGCGCTCGTCGCCATGGGCGTGGACACCAGCGCCGAGGCGGGCTGGCTGCGCAACCAGGGACTGCGGGTCATCGGGGCCGGGATGCGGCTGGAGCTGGACTGGCCGGACCTCGACGCCTTCCCCGGCTACGGCCTGGTCCGCCAGCGCGCCGACTTCGATGAGATCCTGGCCCGCCGCGCGCAGGCCGCCGGGGCGAAGCTGCTGGAAGGGGTCTCGGTGACCGGGCCGGTCCTCGATGACCGGACGGGGCAGATCATCGGGGTGACCGCCCGGGAGGACGGGACCAGCCGGGCCTACCGCGCCCGCGTGGTGGTGGCCGCCGACGGGAACTCCTCCCGGCTGGCGGTCGCGATGGGCCTGCACAAGCGGGACGACCGCCCGCTCGGCGTCGCCGTGCGCACGTACTACACCTCGCCCCGGCACGCGGACGACTACCTGGAGTCCTGGCTGGACCTGTGGGACGGCGACAAGCTGCTGCCGGGTTACGGCTGGATCTTCGGCATGGGCGACGGCACCTCCAACGTCGGGCTCGGCCTGCTGAACACGTCCACGGCGTTCGGCAACACCGACTACCGGGACCTGCTCAAGCGGTGGCTGGCCGGCATGCCGGAGGAGTGGGGCTACGTTGAGGAGAACCGCACCGAGCCGGTGCGCGGCGCGGCGCTCCCGATGGGCTTTAACCGCACCCCGGCCTACTACCGGGGGCTAATGCTGGCCGGGGACGCGGCCGGCATGGTGAACCCGTTCAACGGCGAGGGCATCGCGTACGCGATGGAGTGCGGCGAGATCCTCGCCCGGGTGATCGCCCAGGCGCTCGGGCGTCCCTCGCGCGCCGAGACCGAGCGGGTGCTGCGCTCCTACCCGCAGGCCCTGCGCGACGCCTACGGCGGGTACTACGCCATCGGCCGGCTGTTCGTCCAGCTCATCGGCCGCCCGGAGCTCATGCGCTACGCCACCCGCAAGGGCATGAACCGCCCCGCGCTGATGCGCTTCGCGCTCAAGCTGCTCGCCAACCTGTCCGAGCCGCGCGGCGGAGACGCCGCGGACCGGGTGATCAGCGCCATGACCCGACTCGCGCCCAACCCCCGGTGAGAGGGTGAAAGTGATGCTGCCTAGGATCTTTCCGACACCACAGGAAGGAGGCGGAATACGGTGAGGCTCTACGTGCCGATCCTCGTGCTCGCCGTGCTCGCCCTCGGCTTCGCCATCGTCTCCGTCGGGGCGGGCTCCGTAATGGGGCCCAAGCGGTGGAACAAGGCCAAGCTGGAAGCCTACGAGTGCGGCATCGAGCCGACCCCGCAGCCGCTGGGCGGTGGCAAGATCCCGGTCAAGTACTACCTGACCGCGATGCTGTTCATCGTCTTCGACATCGAGATCGTGTTCCTTTACCCGTGGGCGGTCACCTTCAACAAGCTCGGCGCGTTCGGGCTGATCGAGATGGTCGCCTTCGTACTGACCGTGCTGATCGCGTACGCCTACGTCTGGCGGCGCGGCGGCCTGGATTGGGATTAGCAGCGATGGGCATTGAGGAAAAGCTCCCCAGCGGGGTCTTGCTGACGTCGGTCGAGAAGCTGGCCGGGTGGGCGCGGGCGCGCTCGGTGTGGCCCGCGACGTTCGGCCTGGCCTGCTGCGCGATCGAGCTCATGATGACTGGTGGTCCCCGGCACGACCTGGCCCGGTTCGGCATGGAGAAGACCGGCTCCACGCCCCGCGAGGCCGACCTGATGATCGTGGCAGGCCGGGTCAGCCAGAAGATGGCCCCGGTCCTCCGGCAGATCTACGACCAGATGCCCGAGCCGAAGTGGGTCATCTCGATGGGCGTGTGCGCCTCGTCGGGCGGCATGTTCAACAATTACGCGATCGTGCAGGGCGTCGACCACATCGTGCCGGTCGACATCTACCTGCCCGGCTGCCCGCCGCGGCCGGAGATGCTGATGGACTCGATCTTCAAGCTGCACGACAAGATCATGAACATGAAGCTGGGCCCGAACCGGGACGCGGAGATCACCGAGCAGGAGCAGGCCCGCCTGGGCATGCTCCCGCTGCACGTCACCGCGGGCGCCGCCGACCTCGGGAGCGAGCTGTGACCACCCCCCCGGGCCCGCAAGCCGAGGGCAACCCGCCGGCGGAGGCCAATGGCGGCCTGCCCGCCCGGCTGGGCGAGGAGCGCCTGGCCGCCCCCGTCGTCCGCGAGGGCATGTTCGGCACGCGGGGCACCCCCGACACCTCCGGCTACGGCCGCCTGCAAGTGCGCGGCGTCCCGCCGCTGGCGACGCCGCGCCCCTACGGCGGGTACTTCGACACCGTCGCCGACGCCCTCGGCGCCGCCTTGGCCGCTGACGGCCTCGGGTTCGCCGACGCGATCGAGTCGGTCGTCGTCTTCCGCGGCGAGCTCACCTTCCACGTGCGCCGCGACCGCCTCCTG
>JAICUO010000837.1 GCA_025935815.1 Streptosporangiaceae bacterium | reverse complement strand
GTTCAGCCGCTGGAACGCCTCCTCGGTCAGGAACACCTCGCCGCGCACCTCCAGGACGGCCGGAACGTCCTGCCCGGTCAGCCGAGGCGGGATTGACCTGATCGTCCGGACATTGGCGGTCACGTCCTCACCGGTGCGCCCGTCGCCGCGGGTGGCGGCCCGGATCAGCCGCCCGTGCTCGTACACCAAGTCGATGGCCAGCCCGTCGATCTTCAGCTCGCACAGGTACGGTCCGGCGCCGCCGAGCTTGACCGCGCGCTCGTGCCAGCCGGACAGCTCCGCGCGGGAGAACACGTTGTCCAGCGACATGAGGCGCTCAAGGTGCTCGACCGGCGTGAACATCGTCGATAGCTGCCCGCCGACCTGCTGGGTGGCCGAGTCGGGCGTGCGCAGCTCGGGGAACTGCTCCTCCAGGGCGTTCAGCTCCCGGATCCCGGCGTCGTACTGGCCGTCGTCGATGGTGGGCGAATCCAGCACGTGGTACCGGTACTGGGCGTCGAGCATCTGCTCGTTGACCTCAGCGTGCCGCTGGCGGGCCTCATCTAGTTCCATCTAGGACCGCTCCTCCATCAGTTCCGGCAATATCCGCGCCGCCTCCCGGACACGCTTGAGCACCGCCCGGGCCCCGGCCGGGGATGCCCCCGCGAGCCCGCACGCGGGCGTGATGACGACCTGGGGCACGCAGGTCGCGGGGGGCAGTCCCATCCGCCGCCACGCGTCAGCGACGAAGCGGGCAACTTGCTCGGGCGCCGATCCGGCTGACTCCGCCGACTCCGCCGCGCGCGGGGGGCGAGAGAGACGGGAAGCGCTGCTCCGTTGCAGCGGGTCGAGGGCGGGAGTGGCGCCGACCAGCAGGCCGAGGGAGGCCTCGGCCACCTCGGCGAGCAGGTCCCAGTCGCCCCGCTTCAGCAAGCTCAGGTCGAAGGACACGCCGTTAGCGCCGGAGCCCGCGATGGTGGCGAACGGCACCGCGTCGCGGCAGCAGTGCACCACGGCGTAGGCGGGCGCGGCGGTAAGGACGGTGCGCAGCCGCTCGCGCAGGACCTCCTCCTCGACCGCGCGGACGTTGGACAGGCCGCTGGGGGTGGGGACCGAGCCCTCGACGACGGCGGGCAGCGCGGGCTCGTCGAGCTGGACGACGATGGTGGCGCCGGGAACCCGCTTGGCGACCTCGGCGACATGGGCGGCGGCGCCCTCGGCCAGCGACGCGGCGAGGTCGGCGACCGCTCCGGGGTCACGCAGCGCGGGGTTCAGCGAGTGCGGCTGCTCCAGCGTCGCGGCGAGCGTCCACGGGCCGGCCAGCTGTACCTTAAGCAGCCCCTGGTAGCCGCCGAGGGCCTCTTCCATCGCGTCCAGGTCGCTAGACAGCATGGACCGGGCCCGGCGCAGGTCCTTGCCGGGGCGCTCGGGCGATAGCCGCCAGCCCCGGGGGGTCGTATCGATGGGCATGTCGACCAGAAGGGCCGCCGTGCGGCCGATCATGTCGGCGCCGGGGCCGCGGGCGGGCAACTCGGCGAGGTGCGGGAAGTCCGGCAGCTCCTCGATGACGGTACGAGCCGCCTCCATCGAGTCGGTGCCAGGGAGCGACCCGATTCCGGTCGCGGTGCCAGGCTGCCAGGGGAAGCTCTTGTCTTGAACGGCCACGATGCTGAGCTTACGGGTAGGCCGGCGGCGGTGCACGGAGGCGTCCGGCCATGCCAGAAGCACAACATGCCGGTGGCCCGCGGCTCGGTTCCCCAGAACCCCGTGAGCCGGCGGGCCACCTTCCAGGGCGCGCTCAGGCCACCCGGTCTTTATCTCTCAGGCGCGTTATGGGGGTTGGGTTACTCGTGGGTGAGGCAGACGCGGAGCAGCGTGTGGGCGGCGATGGTGGCGGCGGTGCGGGTGAGCAGGCCCCAGAAGGTGTGCGCGCCGTGGCGGGCCAGTTCCATGTGCACGGTGATCTCGCTGAAGGTGGTCTCGATGCGGTTGCGCCACTCGGCGATGACCTTGCGCAGGATGGAGGGCATGGCATCGCGCTGTCCCTTGCCCGGCGGGACGAGGACGGCGGTGCCGCGGGCGGCCTGGGCGGCGGCGAAGCCGCGCCCGCTGAAGCCCTTGTCCGCCAGCAGGTCACGCGGGGGCGGCCCGGCCTCCAGCAGGCCGGTGGCGGCGTCGCGCTCGCTGACGGCGGCGGGCACGATGGACCAGGCGCGGACGATGCGGCTGCCCAGGTCGGTTTTCACGGCGAGGCGGAAGCCGTAGAACCACTCGGCGTGGGCGGCGTCGCGGCCGAACCGGGCGGCCAGGTCGTTGCCCGGCCCGGTCCAGCCGTCCGCGCCGCGGACCCGCGACGGGTGCTTCACCGGCAGCGCGCTGGTATCGACCTGCTGGCAGTCATCTTCGGGCAGGCGGGCCGCCAGGACCACCCTGAGCTGCTCGAACGCGCCCCACAGCCAGCGGATTCTGCGGTTGGCCTCGCTCTGGCACGGCAGGACCGGAAAGAGATGGCCCCAGTCGCGGGCGACCTCGGCCAAGAAGGCGGACTCGCTGCGCCGCCCGAGCAGGTGCCTGACCTCCGCGATCGCCAGCAGCTCGGCATCGGTGCAGGCCGGGGCCGGTCCCGGGCGGCGCGGGATCTCGATCGCCCCGGCGCGGATCAGGTCGTGGATCAGCACGTAGACGTAGACGAACAGGTCTTCAGTTGGCAGCATGGACGGACGGCCTCTGCGGACAAGGGATCTAGGCAATCACTTGTCTTCCGCAGAGGCCGTCCCATGATCAAGGCGACACGCCGTGATCAACCCACATAAGACGCCTGGGGCCGCATCGTCGCCGGAACCCCCTCAGTCGCCTTCCTCGTCGCGGTCTCGATGCTCGAACGCCGCGCCACCCGCCCCGCGTCAGAACCGATCGTCCCCGCCGTCCCCGGCGACGTCCTGGCGGTCCCGGACGAAGAACCGCCCGTCCTGGCCGTCGTCCCCGGTCCGTCCCCGTCCGATCCGCCGTCC
>JAICUO010000065.1 GCA_025935815.1 Streptosporangiaceae bacterium | reverse complement strand
CGTGCAGCGCCGCATCCCCGACACCACCCAGGCCACCGACGTCCTCGGCTTCGAGGCCTCGACGTCGCTGGACGCCATGCTCGACGAGGTCATCCCGTGGATCGCCCAGGCGATAGCCAACGGCACCATCTGAGAGATGAGCGCTCCTGTGCGGCCAGCGGCTGAGGCGCCCTCGGTCGCCGCCCCGGCCGCGCCGGGTTCGGGCGGCCGCAGGCCGTTGTGGGTGTGGGCGGTGCCGTTCACGGCATGGCTGGCGGTGCTGCTGGTCCGCAACTCCTACCTGTTCTCGCGGCCGGTCTACGAGGACGCCGACCAGGGGGCCGACTCGGTCCTCATCGAGCAGGCCCGGCACTTCAGCCTGCTGATCGGGAACTACTCCCGCGTCGGGTTCAACCATCCTGGCCCGGCGTTCATGTACGTGCAGTCGTGGGGCGAGTCGTTGTTCTGGGCGGCGGCGCACGTGGTGCCCGCGCCCTGGAACGGCCAGATGATCGGCGTGTACGCGCTCAACGCGCTGTTCGTGGCGTTCGTCGTGGCCGCCTGCTACGGCTGGACCCGGTCGCTGACCGGCGCGCTGCTGGCCTGCGCGGCCGCGGCCCTGCTGGGGGCGCTGCACCCGCAGGTGTACAGCTCCGACTGGAATCCCTACGTGTACGTCCCCGCCTACTTCGCGTTCGCGGTCGCGATCGCCTCGGTGGCGGCGGGCCGGGTCGCGGACTTGTGGATCGCGGCGCTGAGCGGGTGGTTCCTGATCCACGGGCACGTGTGCTTCCTGCTGTTCGTGCCCGCGCTCACCGGGTGCGCCGCCGTGGCGCTCGGCTGGCAGCACCGCCGCCAGCCCGGGCGGGCGCTGTGGTCGTTCCTCGCCACGCAGCGCCGGGCGTGGCTGCCCGCCGTCGCCATCAGCGCGCTGTTCGCGCTGCCGATCGCCCTCGAGCTGGCCCTGCACTGGCCGGGCAACTTCGGCAAGTACCTCACCTACAGCTCGTCGGACAAGGCCGGCGGGCACGGCATCGGGCAGGACGTGCAGTACGCGCTGTGGTACTGGTGGCCGCGCGCGGGCGCCTGGGCGGTCGCCGTGGCCGTCTACGCGGTCGCGGCGGCGGCCACGTGGCGGATGCCCTCCGGGGGGTACGGGGGGACACTCCGTTCGCCTCCCCGGGGGACAGCGGCCCCGGCGCGGCGCTTCGCGGCGTCCTTGCTGGCCTTCGCCGCGCTGTCGACGGCGGCGTTGCTGGTGTACGCGGCCACCGGCGTCGACACGCTCCAGGCCCGGTACATCGGCTTCTTCTACTGGACGGTGCCGGTCACCGTGCTGCTCGCCCTCGCGCTGGCGGTGGCGTCCCGGCCGCCGTCGCGGGTCGCGCTGGGCGCCGCCGCCGCGGCCGCGGCGACCGCGCTCGCCTTGTTCGCGGCCGCGCCGGCGACCCGGGTTACCACCTCCGTCCTGGCGCCCAACGGGCACGTCAACGGGGTAGACAGCGACCCGGGGCTGCCCGCCGCGGTGGCGCGCCTGGCGGCCGGATCCGGCGGCCGCCCCATCGCGTTGCGCGTCGGCAACGGCGCCTGGCTCGACATGACGGGCCTGCTCGTCCAGGCCCAGCGGACCGGGGTCGCCATGTGCCTGTCGGACTCGCGCTATGAGTTCATGGTGACCAGCCAGTTCACCTGCGATCGCGCCCAGCTGGCCGACGGCGTCCGGTACTGGCTGGTGTCGTGGACCGGCGTCCCGCCGCGCGGCACGCACGTGGTGCTGCGGTTGCGCTGGAGCTTCGTGACCCGCTTAGGCGCCGCTTCGCGCCGCGATCGGCGCATCGCGGGCCCGATCGGCGGGTAAGACCATCGCGGACGAGGACCTCCCCGGAAGGAGCCGGATGGGAATTCATGGTGACGGGCCCGGGTACGTCCGCAGTGGTCCGTCTTCGGCGCGCCTTGGTAACCGCAGCGCCGCGATGAACGTAGCCTAGACCCGTGGACCGGCGAATATTCGGGCTCGAGAACGAGTACGGCGTTACCTGCACCTTCCGTGGACAGCGACGGCTGTCGCCCGACGAGGTAGCCCGCTACCTCTTCCGCCGCGTGGTGTCGTGGGGCCGCAGTAGCAACGTGTTCCTCCGCAACGGGGCGCGGCTGTACCTGGACGTGGGCAGCCACCCCGAGTACGCGACCCCCGAGTGCGACAACGTCGTGGACCTGGTCGCGCACGACAAGGCGGGCGAGCGGATCCTGGAGGGCCTGCTCGTCGACGCCGACCGGCGGCTGCGCGAGGAGGGCATCGCCGGCGACATCTACTTGTTCAAGAACAACACCGACTCGGCCGGCAACTCCTACGGCTGCCATGAAAATTACCTCGTCGGGCGGCACGGGGAGTTCGGCCGGCTGGCCGACATCCTGATCCCGTTCCTGGTCACCCGGCAGATCATCTGCGGCGCCGGGAAGGTGCTGCAGACCCCGCGGGGCGCGGTCTACTGCGTCAGCCAGCGGGCCGAGCACATCTGGGAAGGGGTCTCGTCGGCGACCACGCGGTCCCGGCCGATCATCAACACCCGCGATGAGCCGCACGCCGACGCTGAGCGGTTCCGGCGGCTGCACGTCATCGTCGGCGACTCCAACATGAGCGAGACGACGATGCTGCTCAAGGTGGGGGCGACCGACCTGGTGCTGCGCATGGTGGAAGCCGGCGTCGTGCTGCGCGACATGACCCTGGACAACCCCATCCGGGCCATCCGCGAGGTGTCGCACGACATGACCGGGCGCAGCCGGGTCCGGCTGGCCAACGGCCGCGAGATGAGCGCGCTGGAGATCCAGTACGAGTACCTCGCGCGGGCCAAGGACTTCACCGACAAGAACGGCGCCGACGCGCCCACCATGCGGGTGCTGGACATGTGGCAGCGGGCGCTGGGCGCGATCGAGAGCGGCGACCTGGACAAGATCGCCCGCGAGATTGACTGGGTCACCAAGTACCAGCTGATCGAGCGGTACCGGGCCAAGCACGACCTCCCGCTGTCCTCGCCGCGGGTCGCCCAGCTCGACCTCGCCTACCACGACGTGCACCGCGGCCGCGGCCTGTACTACCTGCTGCAGAAGAGGGGGGCGGTGGACCGGGTCACGACCGACCTCAAGATCTTCGAGGCCAAGTCGGTTCCCCCGCAAACCACCCGCGCCAGGCTGCGCGGGGAATTCATCAGGCGGGCACAGGAAAAGCGCCGTGACTTCACCGTCGACTGGGTCCACCTCAAGCTCAACGACCAGGCTCAGCGCACGGTGCTGTGCAAGGACCCCTTCCGCTCGGTGGACGAGCGCGTGGAGAAGCTCATCGCCGGCATGTGAGCGGGGCCGACCGCGCTCTCGCGGCCGGCCCGGCTGGCGGCGGCGCTGGGTACCCTAGCCGTGGCACGCCGTTAACCGAGTAGGCTGGCAGCTGCCATGACCCCCGCACCCAAGGCCAGGCCAGATCGGTGAGGTTTCCTATGCGACGCGCGTCCGCGCTGCCAGTCCAGGGGGCGATGCCCTCCCCGGAGTGTCCCGTCCGCGCTCCCCGGCGCATGCCCGGTGGAACGCCGATCGCGACGGGCATGCGGCGCGTGGCCGCGTCCGTGGTCATCGTCGGGCTGCTAGCCGCCGCCCTGGCGGCCTGCGGGTCCTCCTCGTCATCGTCGAGCTCGCCGGCGCCCGCGGGCACTGGGTCCTCGGCGGCGAACAAGGAGGTGAAGGTCAGCGGGGCGTTCGGCGTCTCCCCGAACGTGAAGTTCCCGGCGAAGGCCAAGGCCGGCCCGGCGCTGTACACAAAGACGGTGATCCAGGGCGCCGGCCAGCCGCTGACGACGAAGGAGTCGCTGGTGGGCGACTTCGTGCTCTACGACTGGAAGGGCACGACGCCCAAGCGCGTCGGCTCCACCTACACCTCGCACAGCCCGACGCTGTTCAGCGGGCAGATGCTGCCCGGCCTGCAGGCGGCGCTCATCGGCCAGAAGATCGGCAGCCGGGTGCTCGCGGTCATCCCGCCCGCGGACGGCTTCGGCTCGGCCGGCAACCCGCAGATCGGCGTGGGCGGCACCGACACGCTGGTGTTCGTCATCGACATGGTCGCCGGCGTGGGCAACTCCGACAGCGCGAGCGGCGCGAAGGTCTCCAGCGGCGGCGGCACCCTGCCGACCGTCACCGTGACCCCCGGCAAGGCGCCCACGGTGAAGGTCCCGGCGAGCGCGCCGCCGGCCAAGCTCACCGTTAAGACCCTGGCCCAGGGCACCGGGCAGAAGGTCGCCAAGGGCGATTACGTCGTCGTGCAGTACACCGGGGTCATCTGGAAGACCGGCAAGGTCTTCGACTCCTCGTGGTCGCGCTCGGCCCCGTTCGCGTTCAACATCGGCGCCGGCCAGGTCGTCAAGGGCTGGGACAACGGGCTGCTCGGACAGCCGGTCGGCAGCCGCGTCCTGCTGGCCATCCCGCCCGCCGAGGGCTACGGCAAGGCCGGCGTCTCCTCCGGCAGCGTCAAGATCTCCGGCACCGACACCCTGGTGTTCGTGGTCGACATCCTCGACACCTACAGCCCGACGAAGTAGCCCCGGCAGGCCCATAAGACCCACAAAGGCCGGCCATCGCTCCGCCGCCCCCTATGATTTCTCCCATGACAAGCGGGACTGAAGCTCTCGTCGGTGGACGTTACCTTCTGGTGGAGCTGGTGGGGCAAGGTGGCATGGGCCGGGTATGGCGCGGCCATGACCAGGTCCTTGATCGCGAGATCGCGGTCAAGGAGGTGCTGGTGCCACCGGAGCTGCCCAGCGATGAGCGTGACGCCCTCGTGGCGCGCACCACGAGGGAGGCACGGTCAGCGGCGCGGCTGAACCACCCGGGGATCATCACCATCCACGACGTGGTGGAGCACGGCGGAGTGCCGTGGATCGTGATGGAGTACGTCTCCGGGCGGTCCCTGGCGGCCGAGATCGCCGCGATCGGCCGACTGCATCCGCGGCGGGTGTCCAGGATGGGCGCGAAGATCGCCGACGCGCTCGCGCACGCGCACGCCGCCGGGATCATCCACCGTGACCTGAAGCCCGATAACATCCTGCTGGCCGGGGACCGGGTCGTCATCAGCGACTTCGGGATCGCCCGCATGGTCAACTCGACCAGCGTGCTGACCAGCCCGGGCACGGTCATCGGCACCCCCCAGTACATGGCCCCGGAGCAGCTCGAGGGCCACGACGTGGGCCAATCGGCCGACATGTGGGCACTGGGGGCCACGCTGTACACCGCGGTCGAGGGCCAGCCGCCGTTCACGGGCCCGACGCTGGCCACGACGGTGGCGGCGATCCTCAGTCGCGACCCGGAACCGCCCGGGCACGCGGGCGACCTCGCCCCGGTCATCGCCAGCCTGCTCGCCAAGGACCCTGAAGCGCGCCCGGACGCGGACAGCGCATTCGACGCGATCGCCGCCGTGACGCCGTCCGGCGTCCGCCGCGCCCAGGCTGGGCGGGTGGAGGATGGGCCGGAGGAGGATGGGCCAGCGGGGGACGGGGCTGTGGGGGAAGGGCCGGAGGGGGAGGTGGCGGAGCCGGACGCGCCGGGCGCGGACGGGCCGGGCGCGGGCTCGCCGGAAGCCGGCCAGCCGGACGCGGCCACCCACCCGCCCACCGTGACAACCGCCTCGCCCGCCGCCCGCCGCCGGGCCACCGGGGTCACGGCGGCCACTCGCTCGGGCAGCGCGCGCGGCAGCGCGCGAGGGACCACGCGCGGCACCGCGCCCGGGCGCGGTGCCGACCGGGGCCGCAAGCGGCTGTTCCTGGCGGGCGGAGCCGTCCTCACGGTGGCCGCCGTCACGATCGCGCTCATCTTGACCCAGGGCAATGGCAGCGGCCACCACGGGACCAGCGGTTCCTCATCGTCGGCGGCTGGCCCGGGCAGCGCGGTGGGGGTGACCGGCGCTTTCGGCGCCGCGCCGAAGGTGAGCATCCCGAAGGCCAGCCCCGGCTCGGCGTTGTTCACCAAGGCGGTGATCCAGGGCACCGGCAAGCCGCTGACCGCGACCGCATCGTTGGTCGGCAACTTCGCCTTGTACGACTGGAAGGGCACGACGAGCAAGCTCGTCAGCTCCTCGTACACCTCAAGCCCGACGCTGTTCAGCGGGCAGTTGCTGCCCGGCCTCGAGAAGGCGCTCATCGGCCAGAAGGCGGGCAGCCGGGTGCTGGCGGTCGTCCCGCCCAAGGACGGCTTCGGCTCGTCCGGCAACCCGCAGATCGGCGTGGGCGGCACCGACACGCTGGTGTTCGTCATCGACATGATCGCGGTGATCGGCAACACCGACGGGGCGAGCGGCGCGCCGGTCTCCAGCGGCGGCGGCAACCTGCCAACGGTCACCGTGACCCCCGGCAAGGCGCCCACGGTGAAGGTCCCCGCGAGCGCGCCCCCGGGCAAGCTCACGGTCAAGGTCCTGGCCCAGGGCACGGGCGAGAAGGTCGCCAAGGGCGATTACGTCGTCGTGCAGTACACCGGGGTCATCTGGAAGACCGGTAAGGTCTTCGACTCCTCGTGGTCGCGCTCGGCCCCGTTCGCGTTCAACATCGGCGCGGGCCAGGTCGTCAAGGGCTGGGATAGCGGGCTGGTGGGCCAGCCGGCCGGCAGTCGCGTCCTGCTGACGGTGCCGCCCGCGCAGGGTTACGGTGCCAGCCCGCCGAGCGGGTCTGGTATCGGCAAGTCCGACACGATGGTCTTCATCGTGGACATCCTCGGCGCCTACAAGCCCAGCGGAGCCAAGTAGCGGATAACAACAGCAAGGGGGCGCCGCGCCGGCTGGCTGCAGGGCGCGGGCGCCCTCATAACAGCAAGAGGCGCGGAGCGCTGGGTGGCTGCGGCGTTAGCTGGGGGTTAGGAGGCGGGCGGCGTGGCGGCCGGCGGCGGCGCAGGCCAGGAAGTACTCCAGGTCGGCGTCCAGGCCCCGGCCCATCGTGGACAGGGGGACCGGGCAGGCGCGCAGGGCCTCGGTCAGGCCCGCAGTGTCTTGCCTAACGACCCGGTGGCGGCTGCCGAGTTCCTTCGCAGCGACCGCGAGCACCCGGGCGCCGAGCTCGCCGGGCAACTCCGGGACGACGACGTCGGCCGCCGCGAGGGCCACCCGGCCGTAGGCGGTCAGGCTGTGGTGGGAGATCCCCTGGTGCCGCTCACGGGGGTCGGCGGCGGAGATCCGCAACGCCGCGACCGGCCGGCCGCCGAGCGCGGCGGCCGCGTTGACCGCCTCGCCCGCCGCGACCCCGGAATATCCCCACCGGGTCCCCGTGCCGAGGTTGCCCGGACCCTGAGCGACGATCGCCACGTCGGCGCGCAGCACGTGCCGGGCCGCCAGCAGCCCGCTGTGCACCGTCACCGCTTCCAGGTCGCCGCCGAATGCCTGCCCGGTCGTGATCGTGGCGGCCAGCCAGCCCGCCGCGCGCAGGCCGGCGACCGTCCGGGAGAACCAGGCCGGCAGCGCCCCGCCATCGGTCATGACGTAGGCGGCCAGCGGGCGGGAGGCCGGTCGCGTTGGGGCCACGGGTGAGAAGAGGCCCGCCAGGATGGCGGGCAGGGCGGAGTGCAGGTCGGCCGCCACGACGGGCATCCCGTCGAGGGAGCCGGCATCGCGCAGCAGGTCGTGGAACTCGCTGCCCTGCTCGTCCACGCTGGCCACGGTGGCCTGCAGCGGCGTGTAGCGCGCCTTGACCATGTGCCCGGGCAGTTCCGGGTCGGCGGGCAGCCGGTCGGGGATGGCGACCACGAGGGCGTACCCGCCGGTGCCGAGGCCCTGGTGCAGCGCCGTGGTGTTCAGCAGCACCCGGTCACCGGGCCGCGGCCGCCCGGTCAGGGCCGGGTACGCGAGCGCGCGGACTGTTGACGGCATATCAACAGTGCCGCCAGCGCCGCGTGACGGGTCGTCCACGGTTACCATGATTTCGGCTGCCCCGGTCCATTCCCGCCGCACTTCCGTGACAATTCCGCGTCGCCACCTGATCACGACCGCAGGGTAGCCGCTCACCGGCACACCAGGAGGCATTGATGTCGAAGCGCAGGACCGAGCGACTGCTGTCGATCGTCGTTCTGCTGCTGTCGTCACGGCGCTACCTGGTCCCGCAGGAGATCAGGGACGCGGTGATCGGGTACCCGGAGCAGGAAGAGGCGTTCCGCCGCATGTTCGAGCGGGACAAGGACGAACTGCGCGAGCTGGGCATACCGCTGGAAGTCGGGACGAACAACCCGCTGGATGACGAGCCGGGATACCGGATCCGGCGCCAGGAATACGAGTTGCCGGAGATCCACCTGACCGCCGACGAGGCCGCCGTCCTCGGCATCGCGGCCCGGGTCTGGCGCAGCGCGGAGCTGTCGGGCGCCGCGATCGGCGCGGTGCTCAAGCTCAAGGCGGCCGCACTGAGCTCAGGGTCACCGGGCTCAGGGGCGCTCGGCCCGGGGGTGCCTGACTCGGGGGCGCTGGGCGCCGGGGGACAGGACGCGGACGCCGCGTCCGAGGAGGCGATCGCCGCCCTGCCCGGCATCGAGCCGAGGCTGACCACGCAAGAGCCGGCGTTCGGCCCGCTGTGGGAGGCGGTGCGCGACCGGCGGCCGGTCACGTTCGCCTACCGGGCCGCCGGGCGGACGGACGCGATCAAGCGCGTGCTCGAGCCGTGGGGCGTGGTGAACCGGCGCGGCCACTGGTACGTGGCCGGGCATGACCGGGCGCGCGAGGCGACCCGGGTTTTCCGGCTGAGCCGCATCGAGGGCCCGGTGAAGATGAGCGGCCCGGCGGGAAGCGTGGCCGTGCCGGACGGGGTCGACGTCCGCGCGCTGGTGGAGGAGTTCGGCAAGTCGCCCGAGCGCGGGCCGGCGGACCGGGCCACGGCCACCTTGCGGGTGCGGGAGGGGGCCGGGCACGGGTTCCGCCGCCGGCCCAGGGGCATCGAGCCGGACCCCGACCATCCCGGCTGGGACATCGTGACGGTGAGCTTCGCGGAGGAGAAGTGGTACGCGGAGTACGTGGCGTCATTCGGCCCCGACGTGGTGGTGCTTGACCCGCCGGACCTGCGGGACGCCGTCATCGCGAAGCTGAAGGGAATCCTGGCATGAGCGAGTGCGGGGGCGCAGCGGGGGAAGGCACCGCGCTTAACGGTGCCCCGGAGCAAGCGGGGAGCAGAGCGTGACCGGCAGCCCGCGGATGGTGACCTCGGGTGAGCGGCTGCGGCGGCTGCTCGCGCTCGTGCCCTACGTGGTCAGCCGCAAGGCGGTGAGCCTGGCGGAGACGGCGGCGATGTTCGGCATGTCCGAGCGCGAGCTGATCGATGACCTGAACCTCGCCTGGTGCGTGGAGCTGAAGGACCCGCAGCCGTACTGCCCGATCGACTTGTCCTATGAGGGCGGCGAGATCGTCGTCAGCCAGGCCGAGGCGATCGAGCGGCCGCTGCGGCTGGCCGCCGACGAGGCGAGCGCGCTGCTGGTGGCGCTGCGGATGCTGGAGGACGTCGGCGGCGGCGACGCCACCGTCGTGGAGAGCGTCATCGCCAAGCTGGTCGCCGCGACGGGAGGATCCGCGGACTCCGCCAGCGCGCACGTCACCGTGGTCAGCGCCCCGGACGCCGAGGGCCACGCCGAGCGGCTGCGGGGCGCGCTCGCCGCCCGCCGCCGGGTGCACCTGCGGTACTACGTGCCGGGCAGGGACGAGGCGACCGAGCGGGACGTGGACCCGATGCGGCTGCTCGCCGTCGACGGGCGAACCTACCTGGAAGGGTGGTGCCGGCGGGCGGAGGGGGTGCGAACGTTCCGCCTGGACCGGGTGCTCGGCCTGACGGTGCTCGAGGTGGCCGCCTCGGTGCCGGAGACGGCCCAGGCGGTGGACGTGGACGCCGGGTTGTTCCAGCCGTCGCCGTCCGATGTCCTGGTCGTCTTGGACGTCTCAGCGGCGGGGCGGTGGGTACCGGAGTATTACCCGGCGGAGTCGGTCCAGGAGCAGGGCGATGGCTGGCTGCGGGTGTCGCTGCGCACCCCGGACACCCGGTGGGTGCGGCGGCAGGCGCTGCGGCTCGGCGAGGAGTGCCGGGTGGTGGCGCCCGCGTCGCTGGCCGCCGACGTCCGCGAGGCCGCGTCCGCGGCCCTGGCCCTGTACGAATGAAAGTTACTTCCCCGATCCGCGCGGTGCCCGCCAGTCCGCTGTGCCCCCGGCCAGTCCGCGGTGCCCCCTACCAATCCGCGGTGCCTCCACCAATCCACGGGGGGACCGGCTCCGAAGCACAGGTGACCGGAGCCCGGCAAACCGTGACGGGCGTGACGTAATCCAACGAATCTGGTTGTTTGGTGGTGTGTAGCCGGTTTACGTCGCGTTCGCTATCTAGGTCTGGCGGTCTCTGGACCGCCGTGTAGACTCGGGGTCGAAATGAGTCTTGCCTTGCCTGGACTCGCCCCCTGGCACTGAAGGATCGCAAAATGGCTAACCTGTTTGACAGCCCATGGAAGATCATGATCGTCGCGGCCGTGATCATCGTGCTGTTCGGTTCGCGCAAGCTGCCCGACGCCGCCCGGTCCCTCGGGAAGTCGATGCGCATCCTCAAGAGTGAAGTCTCCAGCATGCACGACGACGAACCGTCGTCGCCGGCCGCTCCCGCCGCGGCCACGTCCTTCCCGTCGGCCGGCCAGATCCAGGCGGCCCAGCCGAATGAAGCGCAGGCGCAGATCGACGCCCTGCAAAGGCAGCTGAGCGATCTCCAGCAGTCGGTCGCCGTCAAGAACAGCGCTCCGGCGGACGCCCAGCAGGCCAAGTAGTCCCTGCTCCGCGCCTTTACCGGGAGAGGGCGGTCGTACAGCCATGGCGAGGAAGCCCAGTGCCGTCGCGGGTGCTCGCGTTGTGGGCGAGCAGTACGTGCGCATGAAGCGACGGGAAAACCCCGAGGGGCGCATGCCCCTGCTTGAGCACCTGGCCGAGCTGCGCAACCGCCTGCTCAAGGCGGCCATTGCCCTGATCCTGGGCATGGGCATCGCGCTCGTCTACTCCAACCAGACGCTCCAGTTCGTCATGCGCCCGTTCTGCGAGGCGACCATCAACGGGCACTCCGGCTGCCATGGCTATGGCGACCAGCTCGTCATCAACGGCGTCTTCGACGGGTTCTTCATCCGGGTCAAGATCGCGTTCTTCATCGGGCTGATCGGCACGAGCCCGATCTGGCTCTACCAGCTGTGGGCGTTCATCGCCCCGGGCCTGTACGGCCGCGAGAAGAAGTGGGCCTACCTGTTCACCGGGACCGCGGTGCCGCTGTTCGTCGGCGGCGCCTTCCTCGCCTTCCTCGTGATGGGCCGGGGCCTGCACTACCTGCTCGGCCTGGTGCCCCAGAACACCGCGGCGCTGCCCAGCTTCGACACCTACGTCAGCTACTTCACCGGCATGCTGGTCGGCTTCGGCGTCGCGTTCGAGTTGCCGCTGGTGATGATCATGCTGAATGTCGCCGGCGTCCTCACCCATGAGCGGTTCCGCCGCTGGCGCAAGATGCTGATCTTCACCGTCTTCCTGATCGCCGGCATCGCGAACCCCAGCCCGGACCCGTGGACGATGCTCATCCTCGGCGGCATGTGCGTGGTGCTGGTGGAGGCGGCCGAGCTGTTCGTTTACTTCAACGACAGGCGCCGGGCCAGGCGCAACCCCAACCCGTACGCGAACCTGGCCGACAACGAGGTTGCCCCGCTCGATGACCCCGAGCCCGTCGACGCGGACAACAGCGCCAACTAGCGCAGTCAGGGAGCGCTGCCGGCTCTTGGGTTTACTCCCGTCTCACTGGTCGTGATGTCAAATAGTCTTGGTCGCATGAGCACACCGGCCCCCGCCAAGGACTCATCCCCGTCCCCGGCGGAACGGTACTCCCGGTTCCGTGAGCGGCAAGCCGACCCGGATCTCGCTTCCTTCCGCGAGCTGTACGACTTCGCCCTCGATGACTTCCAGGTCGCCGCCTGCGGGGCGCTGAGCTCGGGCAACGGGGTGCTCGTGGCCGCGCCGACCGGGTCGGGCAAGACCGTCGTCGGCGAGTTCGCGGTCCACCTGGCCCTGGCCCAGGGCCGCAAGTGCTTCTACACCACGCCGATCAAGGCGCTGTCCAACCAGAAGTACGGCGACCTCGTCCGGCGCTACGGTACCGACCGCGTCGGCCTGCTCACCGGGGACAACTCGGTCAACGGGGACGCCCCGGTCGTCGTGATGACCACCGAGGTGCTCCGCAACATGCTCTACGCGGGGTCGGCCACGCTCCGCGACCTCGGCTACGTGGTCCTCGATGAGGTGCACTACCTCGCCGACCGCTCCCGGGGCGCGGTCTGGGAAGAGGTCATCATCCACCTGCCGGAGTCGGTGCGGGTGGTCGCGCTGTCGGCGACGGTGAGCAACGCCGAGGAGTTCGGCGACTGGCTGGCCCAGGTGCGCGGCGGCACCGAGGTCATCGTCGATGAGCACCGCCCGGTCCCGTTGTGGCAGCACATGCTGGTCGGCCGGCGCCTGTACGACCTGTTCACCGACGACGATCATCACCAGCTCAACCCCGAGCTGGTCCGGCTCGCCCAGCGCGAGATCCGCACCTCGGCGGCGGCCCGGGGCGCCTCCCGCCCCCGCCGCGGCGAGCGGCGGCCTCGCCGGTACACCCCGCCGTACCGGCCCGAGGTCATCGACCGGCTGGACGCGGCGGGCCTGCTGCCCGCGATCACGTTCATCTTCAGCCGGGCGGGCTGCGACGCGGCCGTCCAGCAGTGCCTGGCCGCCGGGCTGCGGCTGACGACGCCCGACGAGGCCGAGCTGATCGAGTCGCGCGCCGCGCGCCGGGTCGCCGACATCCCCGAGGAGGACCTGCTCGTCCTGGGCTACCACGACTGGCTCACCGGGCTGCGGCGCGGCATCGCGGCGCACCACGCCGGGAGGCTGCCCGCGTTCAAGGAGGACGTCGAGGAGCTATTCGCGGCGGGCCTGGTCCGCGCCGTGTTCGCCACCGAGACGCTCGCGCTCGGCATCAACATGCCGGCCAGGACCGTGGTCATCGAGCGGCTGGACAAGTGGAACGGCGAGACCCACGCCCCGCTCACGGCGGGGGAATACACCCAGCTGACCGGGCGCGCCGGGCGGCGCGGCATCGACGTGGAGGGCCACGCGGTCGTCTTGTGGCAGCCGGGCCTGGACCCGGGGCTGGTCGCGGGCCTGGCCGGCACCCGGACGTACCCGCTGAACTCCAGCTTCCGCCCGTCCTACAACATGGCCGTCAACCTGACCGGCCGGGCGGGCCGCCAGCGCGCGGCCGCGCTGCTGGAGTCCTCCTTCGCCCAGTTCCAGGCCGACCGGGGCGTCGTCGGGATCGCCCGGCGGCTGCGCCGTGTCCAGCAGCAAGCAGGTGACCTGGCCAAGTCGATGGCCTGCGACCAGGGCGACTTCACCGAGTACATCGGGATCCGGCGGCAGCTCACCGACCTGGAGAAGGACGCCTCGCGCAACCGCGCCTCCTCGCGCCGGGCGCAGGCGCTGCGCTCACTGCCGCTGCTGCGCCGCGGCGACATCATCGCCATTCCCGGCGGCCGCCGGGCGGGCCTGGCGGTCGTCTTGTCCCCGCCCCCGGCCTCGGTCGCCGACGGGCCGCAGCCGCTGCGGCGCACGACCGCCGACGGCCCGCTGGTGCTCACCTCGGGCGGCCAGGTCAAGCAGCTGTGGGCGGCGGACTTCCCGGTGCCGGCCGAGCCGGTGGACCGGGTGAAGATCCCCGCCTCGTTCAGCGAACGGTCACCAAAGCACCGGCGCGACCTCGTCTCCGCCCTGCGCAGCAGGCTAGCGGGCCGCGACCTCGATGATCTCCCGCACAACGGCGCCGGGGAGAGCCGGCGCGGGGGCAATGGCGCGGCGGCCGACGGCGGGGGAGTCCCCCATGACGTCGCCGAGCTGCGCCGCAAGCTGCGGCGCCACCCCTGCCACGGCTGCCCTGACCGGGAGCAGCACGCGCGGTTCGCCGAGCGCTACGTGCGCCTGCAGCGAGACGCCGAGGAACTGCAGCGGCAGATCAGCGGCCGCTCGCACGTGATCGCGCGCACGTTCGAGCGGGTGTGCTCGGTACTGGACCAGCTCGGGTACCTCGATGGCGACCTGGTGACGCCGGATGGCAGGCGGCTTGGCCGGCTGTACTCGGAGCTGGACCTGCTCGCGGCCGAGTGCCTGCGCCGGGGCTTCTGGGAGGGGCTGAACCCGGCCGAGCTGGCGGCCTGCGTGTCGGTGCTGACGTTCGAGTCGCGGCTGCAGTCCGACGACGCCCAGCCCGCGCGGCTGCCCAAGGGGCCGGTCCGCGAGGTGCTGGACGACATGTCGCGGACGTGGGTGGAGCTTGAGCACCTGGAGCGCCGCAACAGCCTGTCGTTCCTGCGCGAGCCCGACCCCGGCTTCGTCTGGGCCGCCTACCGATGGGTGCGCGGCGCGAAGCTGGAGGATGTCCTGGAGTCGGCGCCCGGCCTGACCCCGGGCGACTTCGTCCGCTCGATCAAGCAACTGATGGACCTGCTGGACCAGGTCGCCGTGGCCGCCTCGTCCCGGGCAGCCGGGGACGCCGCTGCGGACGCTGCCACTATGGCTGCCACTATGGGCAAGCCGGGCGCGGCGGACGACGACCCGGCGGCGCGCCGTGGCCGCGGCGTGGCCGAGACGGCCCGCGCGGCCATCGACGCGATGCGGCGCGGCGTAGTCGCCTACACGACGCTCACGGACTGACGCGCTCCCGCGCTCCCCGACCGGGCAATTCCCGGGTTTCCCGCTCGCCCTTCCCCGTGTTCGCCCCGCTTCCCCGTGTTCCCCGAGTGCCGTGTTCCCCGAGTGCCGCCCCATCGTGGTGGGCGACGGGCGCCGGAACGGATCCCGACGCGGGGAGCCCGTCGCTTGCCCCGACTGGACTGGTGCTACTTCGGCGGCGCGAGGACCTTGTTGGGGTCCTGCAAGATCACGATGCCGGAGATGTGGTCGTACAAGGTCCGCCGGTCCTTGTTGACCAGCATCATGACGAACGAGACGAGGCCGCCGAACGCGATGTAATCGATCACGGACCGGCTGAGCCCCCACAGGAACATCTGGCCCCAGCTGGCGACGGCGTTCTCCTGCATCCTCCAGCAGCGGAGCCCGAGTACCTGCTGGGTCGGGGTCTGGCCGTTCGCCCAGGTGATCGCGCCCCAGATCAGGTAGCCGATGCCGAGCGTGATGATGGCGAGCAGGCCAGACAGGAAGAACGCGCCGATCCGGATGCCGATGCTGGCGACCTGGGTTCCCTGCGGGATGGTAAGCCCGGTCGCCGGGTCGAGGAACAGGCCGCCGGGAGCTGCCTGGTACCCGGGCATCGGGGGAGCGGGCTGCAGGTAGCCGCCCGGCTGCTGGTAACCGCCGGACTGGAAATCAGCGGGCTGCTGATACCCGGGCGGTGCCTGGTAGCCAGGTGCCTGGTATCCGGGCGGGGGCGCCCCGGGCGGCGGTGTTTGCGGGCCCGGAGACCCGTAAGCGGGAGTATTCCATCCCTGATCAGTCATGGTGACCTACCTTCCGTCGTGGCCGAATTCATCCGGACTCTATGCGGGCAAAGCTCCGCCCGGAAAGATATGCGTGGCTATCGCAGCTGAACCGTTACTGGAGGCGGTTTGCTGAATAGTGGCTGCTTGGCGGCTCGGGAAACACGCGCCCGCTTTCCCGCACATGATTGCACCGCGCGTTTCCGGAAGGGCGGGATGACATGACGCCGGCCGTCGCGGTACCGATTACGCGTTGAGGTAAATGCGTTACGTATCGTTGCTCATGGTGGGCGCGGGGCCGGGGGGCGGGCGCCGCGGGCCCTGGGCCGGGGGTTAAGTATTAACGCAGTCTATGCATGAGTAGAAGACTGGCATTGGTGCTTATAGGAGCTGGTCGTTAGCCTGGGACTCGTAGCAGGCTTCAAGGAGGCGCCGTGTCACGAGCATCAGTGTCCGCAGCCGTCCCGGATGCCCGGAGGGACCCGGCTGCCAAGCGGAGCGCTATAGGGGGCCCGCTTCCCGCGGTGGTCGGCGGCTGCCCGCAGTTCCTGCTGGCCTCGGTCCGCCGCGCGGTCCGCGCTGGCGGCGACTGGCAGCAGGTCGCTGACCGGGTCGCGGGCGTGCTGCGCAGCCAGCTCCCGGAGCCGGGCATCTTGACGCCCGAGCAGCTGCGCGGTGACCCGGCGGGCTACCAGACCCACCTCCTGCACGCCGAGCCGGACGGCTCCTTCTCCGTCACCGTCATGGTGTGGCGGCCCGGGCAGCGGACCTCGATCCACGACCATCTCGCCTGGTGCGTGACCGCGGTCTTGCAGGGCACCGAGTACGAGGAGATCTTCGCCCCCGAGCCGGCCGCCGCGGGCCGGGGGGCGGCGCTGCGGGTCATCGCCCGCAACGAGAACCAGGTCGGCGCGGTCGCGGGCTTCGCGCCTCCCGGCGATATCCACCGGGTGACCAACTCCGGGGCCGGAACGGCCGTGTCCATGCACATCTATGGCACCGACATCACCCGCGTCGGCTCCAGCATCCGCCGGGAGTACTGACGCACAGCGGGCTAGCCCCCGGGATCTCAGCCAGCGCCGTCCACGGCGCTGGCTTCTTCCTTGTGGTCACCCTTGTCAAGCGATCGTTAGCGATATATCGTTGAGCTAACGCGAACGATACGATACCGATCGAAGGAGAGTCGTCATGCATGATGAACGCAGGCGCGGACCGCGCGGCGAGGGCTGGGGCCCACCATGGGGTGGCCGTGGCGAGGGGCCGCGCAGGGGCCGCGGGGACTGGGGTTACGCCATGGGCGGCCCCGAGGGGCCGGGCGGCCCGGGGCGCGGCCCTGGTGGTCCCGGCGGGCGCGGCTGGGGCGACCCTCGCGGCGAATGGGGTGCCCCCGGCAAACGCCATGGCTGGGCCTGGGAAGGGCCTGGCATGCCGCCGGTCCCGCCGCCGCCGGAGTTCGGGCCGGGATTCGGCCCTGGGTTCGGTCCTGGGTTCGGCCGCAAGCGCGGCTTTGGCGGGCCTGGGCACCGGCGCGCCCGGCGCGGCGACGTCCGCGGGGCCATCCTCGACCTGCTGGCCGAGGGGCAGCCGTGGAACGGATACCAGATCATCCAGGAGATCGCCCAGCGCACCAACGGCATCTGGCGTCCGTCGGCCGGGTCGGTTTACCCGGCGTTGCAGCAGCTGGAAGACGAGGGGCTGATCAGCCCCGAGGGCGAGGGCCGCCGCCGGATGTACACGCTCACCGCGGAGGGCCGGGGCTACGCCGAGGCGCACCGCGATGAGCTGCGCGCCTCGTGGGACGCCGTCGCCGGGATGACCGACGACGCCGCTGTCGAGCTCGGCAACATGATCCGCCAGATCATGATGGCGGTGATGGAGGTCCGCCGGGCCGGGTCGCCCGCCCAGCTCGCCGAGGCGCGCCGCGTGCTCGCCGAGACCCGCCGGTCGCTGTACCGCATCCTCGCCGACGACGTCGAGGGCGAGGACGCCGAGGACGCCGAGGATGCCGGCACCGCGTCGGCCGGCGAGGCGGACGACCTGGCGGACGGTGAGCAGGGCAGCGAGTGATCGAACCCGCGCCGCCCGGCATCCTGGCGAACGCGCAGTTCCGAAAGACGGAGTAACTAAGCAAACGTCTGCCGGCGAAACCGTCAGCACTCCCGGCAAAACATCAAGCGCGCTCATAGGGCTTCTCGCGTAGCAAAACCACCAAGATACACTCTCGGTGCTTCTCGCGCAGCAAAACACCAAGTTGCGCTCGGCGATACTTCGGCTGTGCTTAAACGGTCAAGTCACACCAAGCCTCGCTCGGAGTGCTTCCCGGAGGGCTAAGACCAAGCCCCGCTCAATAAAGGGCGACGCAGGGTGGCTACGGGGGCAAACCACCCTGCGTCGCATTCATCGGCGTTCCGACGGGGGCCCGGAACGCCGGCAGTGGTGCCCTGACGGGGGACCAGAGCACCGATATGAATGGTACAACGAAACGCCCCCCGATGTGCAAGAACCAAATGGCGTCTTTATCTCGCTGTAACGATCGCCGATGCACGGGAAGGTCAAAGGAAGGGCTGCTGAGGGTAAGAAAGTTGCGAGATCGATGTTCGCGAATGCTCGCAACATCACGCGAGTGCCGTGGTCTCTGCGGCAGCGAGGGCAGGATGGGAGGAGCGCAGTCGGCACAGTAGTGCGGTGATTACGAACGGTCATCTTGGTCGTCGCGGGGAGTATCCCTGCGAGCGGGCAAGTTCATGCGGTGCTCAAGGAAGCCGCGGGTGTTGTCCGGCTCGCGTCCGCCGTTGGCGAAAATGACCGCGAAATACGGGATGACGATCGCCCCGACCGCCGGGATG
>JAICUO010000636.1 GCA_025935815.1 Streptosporangiaceae bacterium | reverse complement strand
CCCGCGCGGCCCGTCCAGTGGCCTGACCCCGCCCGCGCGGCCCGTCCAGTGGCCTGACCCCGCCCGCGCGGCCCGTCCAGTGGCCTGACCCCGCCCGCGTGGCCCTCCCTTCCCTCGCCGCCGGAGGTCACGCCGGGACCGGCCCGCTACCGTGGTCAGTGAGCGGGCAGGTACCTGACTCGAGGGAGGGGACCGGATGCAGCCGATGCCGGAGGACTGGGACCGGGCGGTCGCGGTGGTGGCGCACCCCGATGACCTGGAGTACGGGGTCGCCGCGGCCGTCGCCCGCTGGACCAGCCAGGGCAAGACGGTGGCGTACGTGCTGGCCACCTGCGGTGAGGCCGGCATCGCCGGGCTGGCCCCGGACCAGGCCAGGCCGCTGCGGATGGAGGAGGAACGGCGCTCCGCGGCGATCGTCGGCGTCCGCGAGGTTGAATTCCTCGGTCACCAGGACGGGCTGGTGGAGTACGGGGTTCCGTTGCGGCGTGACCTGGCGGACGCGTTCCGGCGACTGCGCCCCGAGGTGGTCATCACCTTGACCTTCGATCTGACCTGGGGTGATGAAGGCCCCGTCAACCATTCCGATCATCGCGCCGTGGGGCTGGCGGCACTCGACGCCTGCCGGGACGCGGCCAACGGGTGGGTGTTCCCGGAGGCCGGGCCGCCATGGGCGGGCGTTCGCGGCGCGTACGTCGCCACCCTGCGCCCGACCCACTTCGTCGACGTGACCGCCACCATCGGCTCGGGCATCGCCTCGCTGCGCGAGCACCGGGCCTACCTGGAGGGGCTGGGCGGGAACCTCGACCCCGGCGAGTTCCTGCGGACCATGGCCGCCGCCGTCGGCCAGGACGCGGGCTGCGAATACGCCGTGGGCTTCCGGCGCTACCCGATGGGCTAGGCTCGCGCTGGTGGCTGAGGACGTTGACTGAGGAACCCGCGCTGGGGACGGTGGCGATGCTGCGCCGTTACCCGGTCAAGTCGATGCTCGGCGAGGAACTGGCGGCCTGCGACGTGACCTCGCGGGGGCTGGCCGGCGACCGGGAGCTGGCTCTCGTCCACCGGGAGACCGGCAAGGTCGCCAGCGCCAAGAACCCGCGGGCCTGGCGCGGCCTGCTCAAGCTGGCCGCCGCCAGCGGTGCCGCCGCCAGCGGCCCCGCCGTGCAGGTCACCTTCCCCGACGGCACCGCCATGGCCAGCAACGATCCCGGCCTCGACGCCGCCTTGTCACGGTTCCTGCGGCAGCCGGTGACGCTGACCGCCACCCCTCCGCCGGGCGCGGTCCTTGACCGGGCCGACCCCGGGCAGGTGCTGCGGGACGGCATCCGCGCCCGGGTCCATGTCGAGACCGGCCACCTGGGCGCCGCCGCCCCGGAGGGAACCTTCTTCGACTTCGCGCCGCTGCACCTGCTCGCCACCTCGACCCTGGACCAGGTCGCGAGGCTAAGCCCGCGCGGGACCGTCGAGCCGGAGCGCTACCGTCCCAACATCATCATCCGGATGACCGCCCCCGGGTTCGCCGAGAACGACTGGGCCGGCCGCGACCTGCGCATCGGCCCGGACCTCGCCATCCGGGTCATCGCGCTCACCCCGCGCTGCGCCATCCCGACCCTGGAGCACGGCCGCCTGCCCCGCGATCGCGACGCGCTGCGCGTGCCCGCCTCGCACAACCTGATCAGCGCCCGCGCAGGCCTCAGCCCCCAGCCCTGCGTCGGCGCCTACGCCCAGGTCCTCCACCCCGGCCGCATCAAAGTCGGCGACCCCGTCTCCGTGGCCTGACCATCATGCCCGCCCCATCCGTCATGATCGGGGGTAACGGGACGGCCGCACCCGGGCGCGCAGCGCCGCTCCTCAGGTGTCGCGGGCGGTGAGGGCCCAGGCGCCGGCGGCGAGGGCGGCGGCCGCGTACGCGCACAGCAGGGCGAAGATCAGCCAGGGCGACAGCGCGTGGGCCAGCGGCTTGACCGCGGTCATCGCGTTGGCCATGGGGTGCGGCAGGAAGTTCTGCGACGCGTCCTGGACCGAGGCGCTGAACGGGGCGAGCAGCAGCGGCAGCACGAACAGCACGCCGACCACGGCGCAGATGGCACCCGCGGTGTGCCGGACCAGCGCGCCGGTGCCCAAGCCGATGAGCGCGACCAGCGCCGGGTAGGCGCCCGCCATCACCACCGCGCGCAGCACGCCAGGCTGGCCCAGCGTCGCGTGCGGGGCCGAGGCGGCCAGCGACGCCTGGCCGGCGGCGAACGCCGCGAAGGCGCAGGCCTCCCCGGCCGCCAGCGTGACGGCCCCGAGCACCGCGGCCTTCGCGGCGAGCACCACCGGGCGCCTGGGCACCGCCGCGAAGGTGGCGCGGATCATCCCGGAGGAGAACTCGGTCGTCATCACGAGCACGCCGAGGGCGCCCACCAGCAACTGGCCCAGGACGAGCCCGATGAAGCAGTCGTGCGTCGGGTCGAACGCCGCCCGGTCGGCGGCGGACAGCTGCCGGTAGCCCTCATGGCTGAGCGCCACGATGGCCAGGCCTATCATGGCGACCGCGAAGATGGCCACCATCCACCAGGTGGAGCGGACCGTGCGGAGCTTGCGCCACTCCATCAAGGCGACGGCGCCGAAGCCGTACCCGGGGGCGGGGCTGGCGGCCCGGTGGCCGGACGTCGTCGCGGTGGTCATGACAAGCCTCCTGAATAATCGGTGACACCCTCAGTGAGCTGGAAGAACGCCTCTTCCAGGGAGCCGCCTGGCTTCAGGGTGGCACCGTGGGCGGACAGCTGGGCGACCGTGGTCTGGGCGAGCAGCCGCCCCCGGCCGATCACGATGAGCGCGTCCGCGGTGTAGGCCATCTCGCTGATCAGGTGGCTGGAGACCAGCACCGACCGGCCCTGGGCGGCCAGGCCCCGCATCAGGTTGCGGATCCAGCGGATGCCCTCGGGGTCCAGGCCGTTGACCGGCTCGTCGAGCAGCAAGACCCCCGGGTCGCCGAGCAAGGCGGCGGCGATCCCCAGCCGCTGGGACATGCCGAGCGAGAACTTCCCGGCGCGGCGGTCCGCGGCCTTCTCAATGCCGGTGAGCGCGAGCATCTCCTCAACCCGCCGCCGCCCGATCCCGTTGCTGGCCGCCAGGGACATCAGGTGGGCGCGGGCCGTGCGGCCGGGGTGGAACGCCTTGGCTTCCAGCAGCGCGCCCACCTCGCGCAGCGGCCAGCGCAGGTCGCCATACCGCCGGCCGCCGATCCGGACCTGCCCCGCGTCCGGCCGGTCGAGGCCCATGATCATGCGCATCGTGGTGGACTTGCCCGCGCCGTTCGGGCCCAGGAACCCGGTCACCGCGCCGGGCCGGACCTCAAAGCTCAGGTTGTCCACCGCCTTGGTGGACCGATACGCCTTAACGAGGCCACGCGCCTCAATCATTGTCATGCCGACTACTGTTTCGCTCCGCCGCCGCCCGGTCACCGGAGCGCTCCGGACACCTGGGGGTATGGCAGGCCGTACCGCCGGAGTACGGCAAGCCCGGGCGGGCAGTCGCGGGCGGTGCGCCTTCAGGCTGAGCGTGCTTTCCGGTTCAGCGTGCCTTCCGGGTCTGAGCGCGGTCAGGCCTGCAGGTAGGCCAGGACAGCGAGCACCCGGCGGTGCTGGGCGTCGTCGGGCGGCAGGCCGAGCTTGGCGAAGATGTTGCCGATGTGCTTTTCCACCGCGCTGGCCGACAGCACCAGCCGCTGGGCGATGGCGGTGTTGGAGTGCCCCTCGGCCATCAGCGCCAGCAGCTCGCGCTCCCGCGCGGTGAGCGCCGCCAGGGGGCTGTTGTCCCGGCGCTGCCCGGCCAGCACCTGGGCGATGACCTGGGGGTCGAGCACCGTCGCGCCGCGGGCGACCCGGTGCAGGGCGTCCAGGAACTCCTCGACCTTGGCGACCCGGTCCTTCAGCAGGTAGCCGATCGCGCCGGAGCCGTCGGCAAGCAGGTCAGCGGCGTAGGACGCCTCCACGTACTGGCTGAGCACCAGCATGGGGGCGCCGGGCAGCCGCGAGCGGGCGCTGATCGCCGCGCGCAGCCCCTCGTCGGTGTGGGTCGGCGGCATCCGCACGTCCACGACCGACACGTCGGGGCGGTGCGCGAGCACCGCCTCCAGCAGGGCGGGCCCGTCCCCGACGGTGGCCACTACCTGGTGGCCGTCCTCGGTGAGCAGCCGGACCAGGCCCTCGCGCAGCAGCACCGCGTCGTCGGCCACCACGATCCGCAGGCAGCCGCGGGGCCCGGGCAGTGCCTTGTCCGGGTTCAGCAGCACGGCAGCTCCGCGGTGATCGTCGTCGGCCCGCCGCGCGGGCTGGTGACCAGCAGCCTTCCGCCGGCCGAGTGGACCCGGTCATCCAGCCCGCGCAGCCCGTGCCCCTTGTCCAGCGCCGCGCCGCCCGTCCCGTCGTCGGTGACCCACGCGCGCAGCGTT
>JAICUO010000884.1 GCA_025935815.1 Streptosporangiaceae bacterium | reverse complement strand
GTGAGCCAGTAGGGCAGCAGGTTCCGCTTGATCCCGGTGAGGGAGGCGACCGATTCCGCGTCGGCGATCAGGCCGCAGTTGCAGGACGGGACCGGCTGTCCCACTTCGAGCAGGTCATGCATGGGGATCGGCATGTGGCCAAGCTCCCCGGCCATGCCGGCCGCCCCCGACACGACATCGCCCAGGTAGACCACGCCACCGCCCAGGCCGGTCCCCACGATCGCCGCCACCGAGCTGCGCTCATTCGCCGCGCCGGCGAACCGGACGTGGTGGGCGTACAGCGCGGCCGCGTTGGCGTCGTTGTTGTAGATGACCGGGATCCCCAGCCGCTCCTCGAACGCGCCCCGGATGTCGTAGCCGCCCCATGCCACGTGGCCGAAGTTGGTGGCCCCGCCAGAGGCCAGCACGCCGACCGCGCTGGCCGGGCCGGGCGTGTCCAGCCCCACCGCGCGCACCGCCGAGCGGGCGATGCCGGTGATGGCCAGCACCTTGTCCACCGCCTCCACCAGCGCCGGGATCGCCACGTCAGGACCCTCGCGCACCAGGCTGGGGATCTCCACCATGGTGTTCACCAGGAACCGGCCGTCCGCGTCACGGACGGTGCCGTTGTTCGCGGTCCCGCCGTTGTCGATCCCGACGGTCACCCAGTCGCCTGTCGCTGCCACGAAGCCTCCCTCTGCCTGCACGGAGAAGAAAGTATCCCAGGGCGGGGCATGTGCGCGAGACGCCCACCCCCAGTGGGAATGCAGGGACGTCAGTGACCAGGGGCGGTGCCGGGCTGGACGGCGCCAATGCCCATCGCGAACACTGGCTTGCTGCACGTCTGGCCCTGGTACGAGAGATAGGCGGCGGTCTTCTGGCCTGGCGGGTAGACCTGCAGGAAGCTGCCGCTCACCGGGCCGCAGCGGGCAGCCGGGTAGTTGACCACCCGGGCAAGGTGCAAGGTGGCGCTGGCCGAGGCCTTCGGCGCGAGCGTGACGACCCGGTACGGCTGCCCGGTGCTCCGGGTCGCCGCCAGCCCGACCTGGCTGGCCGTGGTGGTCGACGTGGTGAGGGCGATGCCGGGGTAGCCGTACAGGGTGCACGCCGCACCCGAGGTGTTGGTGAAGTCGATCTGCAGGTAGACCGAGCCGGCCGCCGCCCCCATGGCGCCCTTGGTAACTTTCAGGTCGGCTGTCCGGCACAACGGCACCCCGGCGGACGCCGGCCGCCCACTGGCGGCCGAGTTGGCCGGCGCGCTCGGGGAGGCACTGCTCGGGGAGGCACTGCTCGGGGAGGCACTGCTCGCCGGGGATGCCGCGCCCGCGGCCGTCGCCGGTCCGGTGGAGCTCACAGCCGACGCGCACCCCGCGACCAAGGCCGCCACGCCAACTCCGGCGATCATGGCCGCCACGGATGTGCTCGTTGAAGTCCGCATAACCCTTATGACGCTACCCGTGCCACTTCGGTTGGAACACTGCGTGACTAGAGTCACTCCAGTGGCCATAGTGGACTTCGCCGGGCGGCTTTCGCGGCCATCGAGCGGGGCATCCCGGAGACCGGTGGGGCCGGCTGGCGGCCGGCGACGCGGATCAGCCCTGGGCTCCGGTCCCCACCGCGTAGACGACGACGTTGCTGAGGTACGCGCGCGTGCCCGGGTCGAAGGTGCCGCCGCAGGTGATGAGGCGAAGTTCCGGGTCGGGGGCCGGGCCGTACACCGCCAGCGTGAGGAAGTGGTCCTTGGCGTAGGTCTGCACGGCCGTGACCCGGAACTCCGCGAGCGTGCCGTCCGCACGCCGCACGTACACCCGGTCGTTAGGGCGCAATTGTGATAGCCGGAAGAAGACTCCCGGCCCGGCCCGGGAGTCGATGTGCCCGGCGATGACCGCCGACCCGACGGCGCCGGGGCGCGGGCTTCCCGTGTACCAGCCGGCGACCGCCGTCGATGACGGGACCTGAAGTGCCCCCGAAGCCGTGAGCCCGAGGGTGACCAGGGGAGCCTGCACGCCGATGGAGGGGATGGTGAGCGTCACCGGCCGGGCGACCTCGGTGGCCGGCGACCGCCGGACGGGGACAATCGGCCCGGTCGGCGCGGGCAGGGTCAGCGCGGGCGGCGTCGGCGCGGGCGGGGTCGGCGCGGGCAGCGCCGCGACGGTGTCCCACCGCGTCGCGACCGGATGACGGGTTAGCGTCAGCCCGACTGCGCCGGCGCCCGCCGTGATCACCCCGATCGCGAGCGCGATCACGGCGGCGCGCCGCCCGGCCAGCATGCTCAACGCGCGCTCAGGCCCGCTGACGGGCCGGCCGGCGCAGGCGAAGGCCGCCAGCGACCGCGGCCAGGGAACCGATCCCGATGAGGAGCAGCCAGGGCAACGGGGACGGCACGCGGGGCGCGGTGCCGCCGAACCCGGTCCCGGCGCCGCCCGCGGGCATGACCGCGCTGCCCGCGGCATCCGTGATGTTATCCACCGCAAGGCCCTTGGCCCCGTCCAGGACAACGAGGGTGTGCACCGTCCCGGCGGCGAGCGGGACGGTGGAGGTGACCGTGTCGCTGCCGCCGGTGATGTGCACGGCCGCGGTTTCCGGCCGCACTGCCTGGTAGGAACTCACCGACGCGAACG